>NZ_JBEZLR010000029.1:0-29649 GCF_040652275.1 Streptomyces sp. NPDC048275 | reverse complement strand
TAACCCGCTGCTCTCCCGCACCGACCTCACCCCAGGCAACGCTCAGCGGGCCATCTCCACCGCCCTCGCCTGGCTGAACGACCACGCCACCACCACCGAAGCCGGATTCGTCCTCAACCCGCTGCTCTCCCGCACCGACCTCACCCCAGGCAACGCTCAGCGGGCCATCTCCACCGCCCTCGCCTGGCTGAACGACCACGCCACCACCACCAGGGCTGACTTTGTGATGGGCGCGTTGCTCAAGTGTCTTCCTGTCGAGGAGATCCCCTCAGCCATGACGGGGATCGTAGAAGCCTGGATCAACGAACACGTGCCGGAGCAAGATTTCACGTACCTGAGCAAATGGGTCCTCCGCAAGCAGCTCATGAGCCAGACGATCTTTGAAGCCGTCCTTGGCTGGGCCCACGCCAACCCCGACAGCGAGGACCTCGTCTTTCGCCTGGCCTCTGCCGGCTTCCAGGTGGGCCCCTACGTCACCTCCCGGGAAAACAGCCTCAAATGGCTCCGCACCGTCGAGCTCTGCATCGACCACGCCGAACGCCGCGGCCCCACTGCCAACCTCAACGGCGCCCTGGATGCTCTGATCGGCACCCTGACCATCCAGTTCCGTACCGGCGTCGGCGCCGCAGTGGCAGACGATTGCATCCAGCGCTGGCTCGCGCTTGGCTGCTCCATGAATCCCTCTGTCTTCCGCCCTCAGGGCGAGGTCGTCCACCGCTGCCATGCCATGGCCCTTAGTGGCCGGTTCGACGAGGCCGAGTGGGGATCCATCGCAAAACGGCTCCGCGATTGGGTCACCCAGTGGCCCCAGCACGAGAACACAGACGAGGTGCTGGCCTTCATCAACTCCCACGTGTCCAAAGCACTGCCGTAGGCAAGCCGCACCCGCGCTAGCGAGGCCCGCAGGAGTCTGCTGTGCCTGAGAGCTGGTTCAGCATCATCCAGCCTGCGCATCGCCTCGGCAGCCGAAACGGGGACTCACGGATCTCAACGCACCTATCCAGCAACGGCCCCTGACCAGACATGCTGATCAGGGGCCGCTATCACGCGGTGGGTGTGGGATTTGAACCCACGGTGACATCGCTGCCACGACGGTTTTCAAGACCGTTCCCTTAGGCCGCTCGGGCAACCCACCTGTGCCCCGTCCCACCTGGGACGGAGCGGGTACAGCCTACCGGCCTCAGACGTTGTGCGGGGGCCGTGGTCCACACGGGGTCCACTGGCACCTCACGGTGCCTCGGAGCACGGTGACCGGTCAGCCCCTCAAGGTGTCCGTGGGTTGGAGGTGCAAGGTTGCGCCGGCCACCCGCTAATTAGAACGAGGACTGTGCCAGCACGCTGCATCGATCCCACGCCTTGATGGCTAGTCCGAGTGGGAACGCGGGGTGCCCCGGACGCCCCAGACTCTGGAAATCAGCTGCAGAACATCAGGCCCACAGACGAACATCGTTCCCTATGAATGAGATCCGCATAGATGCCGTCTACCAGGCATCCAGTGAGCCGACCGTCGGCCGCATGTGCCACATCGACCCTGCCCTCGGCTCTGTGCCCCTCACGACCACGGTCGATGCCTTCGATGTGGTGCTCGCCTTCCCCAAGTTCGAGGGCCAGCTCCCTGCTGAGGGATACGTCAGTTGGTGGGGCGACGACAGCGCACCGGTGGCGCTGGGCCCGGCACGATTCACCGCACACACCGTTTTCACGCTCACGGCCGACCTTGATGAGGATGCCGTGCGAACAGAGCTGAAAGCCGCCATCACGGCCATCAGATTCGCCGCTGCACGCCTGTCCGACGCGCTGCGGGTCGAGCAGCCGAGCGTGGGCATGGTGGGAGAGATCCCGAAGATGCTGTCACTCACAGTGGCAGACATCACCCAGGGTCTCGAACTGCCGGTGCCTGAACCGCTCAATCCCGGATACTCGATGGTTGTGGGTCTGCCCGCGCTCACCGTCGACACGGCCACGAGAGCACTGCGCGACGGTCTCTCGCCTGCACGAGCGCTGCTCTCGCAAGCGCGGTACCTGACGCAGTCGACCAACAGCCCACAGCCCGGGATGGCGATTCTGTTGGCCGCGGTGGCGGCCGAGACGTATGCCAAGGAATCCCTCAAGTCTTGCCGACCCCCCGGATCCACACCCAGCCTGCGAACACTCCAGCAAGACCACGGCACCGCCGTCGACCTCTATGGCCCGATTGCGAAAGCGGTGATCAGCCGATCCCTCGAAGCCGATGATCCCGCGCTCTGGTCGGATCTCGGATCGCTCTTCAACGCTCGGAACAAGATGGCCCATAAGCTCAAGACGCCGACACATCTTGATGCGAGAAAATTGGTCATCGCTGGGATGAGGGCCATGGACTGGCTTTCCTCAGGGCTGCCCAAAATTGCGGCCGAACCAGCCTGTTAACTATCATCCGCCCACACATTCAGTTCGACGGAAGTCTTTTTGATGGCACGGTCTACGATTTCACTTAGCGACCGATAATCATGGTCAGGGAAATAGTTGGACACTAGGCCGAACAGTGGGGCACTGAGGTCGACCTTATCCGTGTCGACGTCCCCTAGCAGGTTATAGTGCATCAGGGTGTTGCGGAATCCTCGCACCTGTCGCGCCAGGAGGACCTCAGCTTCGGGAGTACCGACGATGCGTTCTACATGCGCCATAGAATCGGGCGACAGCCTAGAATAATGAAAAACGTCTCGCTTGAGCACATTAAGACTGCTCAGCACCTGATACAGCGCAATATAACGCATCTTGAAGACCGTGTACTCCAAATCAAGCACGTCACTCCCGGCCACAACGATTGAATCGACGAAATTCATCCTCGTGCGGAAATCGCTGAGGAGACCATTCATCCCTGGCGTAGCTCGCCTATTGAAGACTCGACCATAGTATCGGTGAGCGCGAACGTCTGAACTATTTAGCTCGGCACCCGAGAGACTCGCAACAAAAGTTCGGGTGCCAGGCGATCGCAAGTCAGCACCAAGAGCACCAAAACACTGACCAAATTCAGACATTATGCGACGAATGTACGCCCCGCCATCGTTGCCGAATAGGTGCTCCGCCTCGATACCGAGGTGGAACGCCGCGGAATGCGTTGTACTCACGACCCTTCCGCCATAGCCGTATATCCCTAGGTCCGTTTCGATAAGGCGGGCAGGTGGAAACCAGGTGTTCCCCAGAAAATATCGCGAATGCTTCGCCCAAATTTCCTTCAGGAAGTGATCCAAAAGGCCGTCAATCTTTCGCTTCGTATCCTCGAACAACTTGAGGCTGTGTCGAGAGTTGGCACAAATACGCTCCGCCTCCACAGACAGATTAGCAAAGGCGCTAGGGTCAATATGCTGCGGCTTTCTACGCGCCTCATAAATAAATAGCGCAACGTACGGAGCGGTACAAAATGGGATCACACCCGAAGGATCAGAACCCTGCATAACCTCCAAGTCGCCAAACAGGCGACCTATATAGTCTGCGTCATTAAGTACGCCAGCGACGATCACTTCATCATGTACAGACACTGCGATACCCTCCGTTCATCCTGCATGGCAGGCTCCTCCCGCCGAGGTGAGCATGCAAGGGGTTTTAGGCTCAAGGTGGTTACCGTCTCGCGGGTAACCTCGATTCACGTGCATCGGAAATCGCGTCAACATGCGGAAGACAATTCGCGAGGGCCACAAGTACGGGCTGTGGGGTCGCGGACCGGCCGGGCCACCTTGGTTCCGGCGCCGGGCACTTCCTGTCCCGTAGCACTCCACACACGGCATGCAGCCTCGGTACCGTCAAGGGTAGAAGCCCCGACGGATGGAGCACGATGCCTCGCCGCCCGCTGGAACACCAGTGCCTCACCCACAAGGGGGCGCGCTGATGCTGGAGGAAGCCGAAGAGATCGGCCGTCGCGCACGCCGCGCACGGCTCCGCCTCGGCATGACACAGGCCGACCTCGCCACCGCCCTCGGCAAGACGCAGGGGTGGGTCTCCAAGATGGAGCGCGGGCACATCGAACTCGACCGCGTCGGCCTGCTCAACCTGCTCGCCTCGGAGCTGCACGTACACCCCAACGACCTCATCGGGCGTCCGTACAACAGCTCCCCGGCCGAGAATCAGTGGCAGGTCGCCGCCGCGTCCATCCTTCGCGAGCTGCGCCGGTACGACCTGACCCCCGTCTTTGACGGCACGCCCAGGTCGGCCGGTCAGCTCTGGCAGGAAACCACTCGGCTCCACCGTCTCCGCGATGCCGCCGCCAACGTGGCGATCATGGAGGTACTTCCTGACCTGTTCCGCGAGACGCGCGCCCTGGCCGAGGTCGCCACGGGGCACGAGCGGGAAGAGGCGTACGCGATTTACGCGGTGTGCTGCAAGTTCGCCCACACTTCCGCGCATGCCCTCGGGCACCCTGAGCTGGTCGCCATGGCCTGTGAGCGGGCTGCATGGTCGGCGCGACAGTCCGGTGATCCCGTCCTGCCGGCTGTTGCCGACTGGATGCGCGTCTGGGACATGTGGGCTACGGCGGACTGGGACGACGCCATTGCCCTGTCGGACAAGGCGATCCGCAGCGTGCAGGAGGGATACGACCTGGGTGAGCCGCTCGCCGTGCGAGCGTGGGGTTCCCTGCAACTGCGTGCGGCCATCTCCGCCGCTCGGGGTGGTCATCGCGCCGAAGCTCGCGAGCGAGTCGACTACGCGCGGACTGCAGCGGATCGAATGACCGAGTACGCGGGCCCCCCGGTGTACGACCGCCACAGCCTGACCTTCTCGCCCGGCAACGTGCAGATCCACGCGATCAGCGTTGCGTTGGAGATGCACGAACAGGGCAAGGCGCTGTCGATAAACCGGCGCACGAGTCCGGACGTGATCGAGTCGCTTCCCAACTCCCGCCGTGGTCATCACCACATGGACCTGGCGCGTGCCTGGCTGTGGGACGGGAATCGCGACTCGGCGCTGAAGGAACTGGAGAAGGCCGAGCGCATCGCGCCCCAGCTCGTTCGCAACCACCCCATCGCTCGGTCAACCCTGCGCAGCATCGTGTACGCCGAGCGAGCGAGCACCCGTGAGAAGCTGCGCCGCATGTCGGACCGCTTCCACCTCGACGGGTGAGGGTCGTATTCCTGCGGTTCATATTGGGCCCCGAGCACACACCTAGCTTCGGGGCATGGCCGATCGAACCTCGAAGCAACTCCCCACGCCCAGGACTGCGTTAGCCCCAGGCAGCCCCTTTCACCCACGCCTCGGCGACCTCGCCGTCGACCTCGCCAAAGACGGGACGGTCGGGGTGGTCGTCGCCCTGCCCAGCGACAGTTCGGCGTCGTACCAACTGCGTCCGCCTGGCGGTGGCGTGGACTGGCGCGCGAGGTCGGACGGAACCACCCTCCGGCCCGTGCCGGTACCGGTCACGCACGTCACGCCCATGCGGCGAGACGCTGCATACGACCCCCGTGCGCAGCAGGCGGGCCTGGCGGTAACCGTCCACTACGAGGACGGGGGCACATGCGAATCGCTACTCGTTCTCACCCCCGCGCAAGTCGAGCTGTTCCACACCCAGCTCGACCGCATGATCAAGGCGAGGGAATCGGCCCAGGATCGTACGCGGTGAGCCCGAACGTGCTGATGCTCGCCCCACCGACCTCTGCACGTGCCCTCGTGCGACCTCCTGTCGCATTCCGCTGTGAATCCACCGCCCACGGCCTCAGTGGCTCCTGCGAAGTCCTACTCGCCACCTACCGCGGCCGTTCCCCACGCCTCGCGGCCCGGTGGCTGAGAGCCTCCGCGCACCGCCTCGCCAGGCTGCTGTCCCCGGACCTCGGGGCCATGAGTCTCGCTGACGCGCCGCTCGTCGTCACCAGGCCGGAAATCCCGCGTCCCGATGTGGAGTTGCGTGCCTGGGCCGAAAGCGACCAGGCGTACGAGCACGCGCTACGCGCTCTTGCCGCAGGCCGCGCGTTCATGTTCACCGTGACGGACTACGACGCCCGGTACTCCCTCCGCGTGTACCCGTTACCGGCCCGCCGGCCACGCCTCCCGCAGCATCCCGCCCTCGCCGAGGGCCCGCCCGATCCCTCAGCGAGGGTGGGCCGTCACCGACGAGCCCACGGGCGTCGCCCGACCCGATGACTCCCGCCCCCGCGTCTCTTCCGGTTCCCCCCGGCGCGGGGGTGGGTCCACCACGCACATCACAGTTCAACCGCTGAACGCACACCCGCCGCTCTGCGGCGCAGTCCTGCCCATCTACCGAGGGGAAGACGCGGTGACCACCTATCCCGTATCGCCGAACACTGTTCTCGCCAACGCGCTCACAAACGCTGAGGACCTGCTCAGGCCGCACATGGTCGTTGCGGCTCCGGAGCGGATCGTGTTCGTGGTGGGAACGCAGATCAACGGAGCGCCGCACATCGGAACGTCCCTGGTTCAGTCGCTCACGTTCGCCACGGCGGCCCGCATCCGGGACAAGTTCGACGTACCGGCCGAAGTCCAGTTCAGCGCCCTCGACAACGCCCCGTATGCCATCGTCACCGACAAGGAGACCGGTCACCGCTACCAACGGGCTTACGCGCAAGCCCTCGGTGAAGACGGCATCTCGGAACAGGTCGACAAGCTGTACCGCCCGCTCTTCGCCGCTCTGTCCGAGCGGCTGGAAGTGCCGTACTCCATCGAGACCTACAGCCAGCAGCAAGCAGGCGAGCACTACCGCCGTACCTGGCTGCGTGTGTTGCCCCGTATGGCAGCAGCCCGCTGGTACCTGTCTCCGTCCTCCGGTCGGCCACACGTTCGCGTTCCCTGCCCGCGCCCCGGCTGCGGATGGGCCGAGAAGCACGCCGAACGCACCCGCGTCCGTGACGACGGCTTCGAGCGGGCGACCATCTCAGCCGTGTGCCTGCACCACGGCGCATACGAGGTCGTCATCGAGCCTGCGAGCGGCGGTTACCTCGACCTCGCCACCCTGTACCGGAACCTCGTCAAGGAACTGGCCATCGCCGGATCGGACGGCACGCTGTACGTCATGGTCAAGGGCGGCGACTGGATGCCCGGCTGTCTCCTCGTCGACGGCGCCCTACAGGCCGTCGGCCTCACCCACGGACAGCTGCCCGCCCGGCTGTTCTGCCCCCAGGTGGTCACCGACACGGGCGCGAAACTGTCCAAATCCCTCATCAGGGAGGGGCAAGCGCCCTTGCCGGACGGTGCGGCCCCGTGGATGCTCGACACCCGGGAGTGGCCGGGGTCGTTGGCTGAGTACGTCGACCGTCTGCTCGGTCTGACCGACGTGTTACTCGCTGATCCACGCCACTTCTTCCGCTCGTACTCGGCCGGTGAACTCGGCCGGCTGATGACCACCGCAACAGCTAGGAGCGTTCCCGCCCCATGACGGAAACCGCCGCCGCTCGCGTCCGCGAACTGAACCTCTACCGCCGGTACTTCGATCTCGTCGCCGCAGGTGAGAAGACCATCGAGGTGAGAGTGAAGTACCCCCACCTCGAAAACCTGGCCGCCGGAGACGTCATCCGCTTCCGGATCAAGGGCACGGACAAGACGTGCGACGTCCACGTGAATCGGGTGACGGAGTACAAGACGTTCGAGGAACTCCTCGACGGGGAGGGCCCGGCGAACGTCAACCCGGCGTCCTCCCGCGAGCAGCAGCTCGCCAACATCCGCGAGATCTATTCCGCGGAGAAGGAAGCACTCGGAGCACTCGCCATCGAAATCGAGCTGCTTCCCCTGTAGTCCCGTCGTACGGTCCTCGCCTCGAGGGCGGTGTGGCTTCCTCCGAGGGAGCGCCGACAGCTGAAAGCCGGACCACCCCTGAGGCTGGACAGCAATCCGGGTGGTCCGGTCTCGGAATCCCCGGTTCTCGGTCAGGACCCCGGTGCAGATGGCACCGGGGTGGTTGGCGTGCTCTGACAGAGGTCCTGCTCAACCGGAGCTCTCTGTCATCGAGTTGGGGAAGGGTCCTGACCTGAGCCATCGAAAGTCAGCCACGGCGACGGGTGCGCCGAACGCGCACCCGTCACGTGTGTCTCCAGCAACCACCCACCGGCATCAGCCACGCTTCTTCGAATGTCACGAGCCTCCGCATCGCACCGGCCCCGGCGCTCCGTCGGTTGCCGCTGAAGGATGGCTTCTGCCTGCGGCGCTGAGGCTGGCCACCCGCCGCAACTGGCTGACAGCAATTCGCGGTGATATATGCCGACTTGGCGAACGCCACGCTCCTGCCGACCGTGCGCACCTTGGGGTGACTGACAGGGTTCTCCGCGGTTCCGGCTGACTGCTCCTCGGGCTGCGGCGCGAGCGGGCGGGGCCGCTGCGGGCAGTGGCGGAGACATGGAGCCAGCGGCGGCCTGGGCCGCCGCGCCGCGCGGCCCGCGCCAGCGGGCCGCCTTGATCCAGTAAAGAAACTTTGGACAGCTCGCCCTTTCGGTCGCTTCGGCCACTAGGTGGCGGGCTGTTTCGACATGTTCGACATATCTCATCAGTTTTATTGCCGTTTTAATCCGTTCTATTCGCCGGATCGCCGTTCTCTATCCACAGGCCCCGCCATGTCTGATGTCCCTGCTGAAAGTTATCCACAGGCGCGCCCGCCGGGGCGCGAGCCATCGGAAAGAGGGAGCGAGGTGCACCATCTGATGAGTCATCAGCTATCACTGATCGCACATGGCTCACGCCGGAGGGCCTGGAGCCCATGCCCATCGAAGGCGATAGATGTGACTCAAGCCACACAGCCGCCCGTCACACGCTCAGCCCTTTCGGCACCTGTAGCCAGTGAGAGTCCGGATTCCTCTGCGATTTTCCGGAGGGCTACGACCCAGGGCAACGGAGGTGGAGCGAGTGGGGGATGACTGGCGGGCTCTGTGCCGGTCACAGCAGCCGATTGCGTCCCGTCAGGCGGTGCGGTCCTGCGACTCCGCCGCCCGCGCGACGGGAGGTCACGAGGGAATTTCCTGCCCGCTCCCGCCTGGCGGGCACGTGGGTTGCGGCAGGGAGACCGGTTTCAGCAGGCTTCCCGGACAAGCGGCCGAATGGTGAACGCGCGCTTCGACAGAACGGGCCACCAAGGGATTTCACGAGGCGACACGGATGAACGGCACAGCAATGGACGGGGAAACGGTGGACGAGCGGGAGATCGTGGCGCTGGAAGCGGACGTGGAGCAACTGTCCATCGAGATAGCCGAGTTCGCGGAGCTTATGCGGCGGGCAGCGCAGGAACTCAACTCTCTTGCTCGTCGATGTGGTCTGCCATCTTCTGCATCAGAGTGACCATCTTGGCCATGTCCTGCTTCAGCCCTGCCAGTTCATGTTTCAGCTCCTCCACGTCCATGGCGAGGGTGAAGTAGCGAGTCTCGGAAGGCGTCGGCTTGGGAGGCGTGCTCTCGAGTACACCCTCTTCGGCCGGTTCGTCCTGAGCCTGCTCGGGTTCGCCTTCGGGCCGGCGCACGAAACTGCCCCTGCCCTGGACGCCGTAGATGAGTCCCTCGTTCTTGAGCATGCGGAACGCGTTCTGCACGGTGGCGCTGGCGATGCCGAACTTCTCCTGGAGTTCCCGCGACGGGGGGATCTGGTCACCGGGCTTCAGGACGCCGGTCTGAATCTGGCGTCGCAGGTACTCGGCGACCTGCACATAGGGGGGCCGGTGGTCCCGATCGAGGGGCAGTGTCATGGCCGCAGGATACGGCCACCCAGCTAGATCACGCGGGAGTACCAGCAAACTCCCACTCTCAGCGTTTCAGTTGACTAGCGTTGCAGCTAACTAAAACATGTGGTTGTATCTGGTCCTGGCCGGAGATCACCGGTCACCCCCTGCAGAAAGGGCCTTACTGCCATGGCCAGGACCGTTATCCGTGTGCACGTGCTGGACTCCACGAACGTCATGGTCGGCACGCCGACGGTGCCGAAGTGGAAGGACCAGGAGAACGGCGTCCGCGCGGTGGACTTCGAGACCGGTGCGCCGCTGTGCACCCTGACTCTCTTCGTGATGGAGGGCGAGCGCGCCGAGGCGATCAAGGTGACCGTCCCGCAGACCGGTCTGCCCAACGGCCTGCACCCGGGCCGGTTCGTCCGCCCGGTGGACCTCTTCGCGAGCCCATGGGCGCGGATCTTCAACGACCAGCTTCAGGAAGGCGTGGCCTACCGCTGCTCTGCGCTGGAACTCGTCAACGGTCACGCGCAGCAGGACATGGCCGCGCCCGAGTCCGCTGCGGCGTGACGCCGCTCCCCGCATGGCTGGGGTGAGACCCCCAGATGGCAGCCGCCCGTTCGCAATCTTCATCGACGGAGCGGCTGCCCCTCCGGGGCATGCGCCCCCATCCCTTGTACTTCTCCGCGCGTCCGGTGCCGCGCGTTTCCCGAACGATACGAAGGAAGACTGGTGAACGAACTCAACGAAGCGGCTGGTTGGCTCCGCGGAGCAACGTGGCTGGGACTCGGACTGATCGCCCTGTGGGCCGTGATCTGGGTCGTCCGCTACCTGCGGGCGTCGCCGATGGAGCGGATCAGTATCCGACAGGCGATACGGATTCGCTGGGGCTGGAAGCGGCTCGCCCAGATGTGCGGACTATCGGTCACGGACAAGATGGCCACTCCTCTGGCCTCGCTCGCGAACACGGACGGCACGCCGCCCAAGCCCCGGGTCCTGGTTCCGGCGCTAAAGGTCACGCCGGACGCCTTCGGGGTGATGGCGTGGGCGAACTGCTTGCCGAAGGTGGGTCTGGCGGAGTTCCAGAAGGCCGCCCCCTACCTGGCGGACGCCTGGCGCATGACGCGGGTGTCCGCACTACCCGGGGACAGGCCCGGACAGGTCCTGCTGCGCGGGGTGCGGGTGGACCCGCTGATCGTGCCGACCGTGCACGTGCCCACCGGCCGCCCTCCGGAGGAGCACGCGAAATGGGACCTTGGGGTCGACGAGTTCGGCATGCCCGTCGTCGTACCCCTCAGGGAAGTACCCGGCATGGCTGTCGGCGGCCTGCCGGGCTTCGGGAAGACCTCGTGCGTGAACCGGCTGGTGTGCGACTGGGCACCCTCGCCGGCCGTGCAGTTCGTCTTCTTCGACGGCAAGGTCTCCCACGCCTACGAGGGCGACTACGCCGACCTCGTCCAGCGGGCGTTCGCGTTCTGCGGCGACGAGCTGGAGCAGGCGAACAAGCTGTTGAAGGAACTGGTGCAGCTGCGCCGCGCCCGCTCCGCCTCCATCCGCAGCGTCCTGGGCGTGAAGAACATGTGGCACATCGGCCCGTCCGCCGACTGGCCACTGATCGTCATCGTCATCGACGAAGCCCACACCTACTTCCGCGACCACAAGGGCTCCGACCCGGCCACCAGGAAGCTCGCCGCGTTCGCGGCGGACAACGCCCGCTTGACGGAGGACCTGGTGAAGAAGGGCCGTTCGGTCGGCTTCCTGACCGTACTGACCACGCAGAAGACCACCGGGGACGCCATCCCCACCTTCATCCGGGACGTATGCCCGGTCGGGCTGTCCTTCGCGCAGAAGACCGCGGATGCCGCCGTGGCCGCGCTCGGCGACGACATCCGCGAGTGGCCCGACGCCAGCCCGGTCAACCTCCAGGACCCCGCCTACGTCGGTGTCGCGGTCATGTCCCAGCACGGGCGCCCCGGCTTCGTACGCATCCGTACGCCCTACGTCGCCGACGAAGACGCCGCCCACATCTCCGAGCAGACCGCCCACCTGACTCAGCACCCGGGCCGGCTGCTGGAGAACCTGACCGGCCGCCCGGTGGTGGACCTCACCAAGCCCGACCCCGAGCCCCCGGCAAAGGCGGCCTGACATGCGCCGCGTCATGAGGATCTACATCCGGCACCTGCGCAAGGCGATCATCGCCCAGGACTTTGACATGGCCGGTCGGATCTGCATCGCCGCTTACCGCGTCGCCAACGCCAGTGAACGCCGGGTTCTGGAGACCTACCTCGGGCCGAACGCCGCCCACCGGGCCGGCCTCGACCGCGACTGACCCCCTGCTCTTGCCCTCAACTCGTCCTGGAAGGAGGTGAAACCCCTCATGTCAGAAGACCGGATCACTCAGCGCACGATCACCGTGGTCATGGCGGTCATCGCCCTGCTGGCGTTCGTGTTCTCCTTCGGCAACGTCTGGAACCTCGCCCTGCGCCTGGGCGTCCCCAACCCGATCGCACCGCTGATCGCCCCCATGGTCGACCTTTCCGTCCTCGGTCTCCTGGTCGCCCTGCGCTACCTGTCCCTGCGCGGCGTCCCCGCCGACGACCTCAAGGGCGCGACCCGGCTGATGCACACCTCCGGCATCTTCACTCTCGCCCTCAACATCGCCGAACCCATCATCGCCGGGCACTACGGCCGCGCCTGCGTCGACGCGGTCGCCCCGCTGCTCCTACTCGGCTGGGGCGCTGTCGGCCCGGCGCTACTGCGCCACTTCCACGCCGTCGCCACCCCCGCCGCTGTACCGGCTGGACACCCGGCCCCCGTAGCCCTTCCGGAGCCGAGCAGGGAAACCGTGCCGGGGGACGACCCGCCCGAAGCCGCTCCTGCCCCGGAGCCTGCCCCCGAACCGGCGATGCCCCCGGCTCCCGCCCCGTTGGCACCCGCCCTCTCTCCAGTCGCTGCGCCGCAGTCGCCGGTCAAGGTGGCCCCGGCTCTGCTCGACGCCGCCCGCGAGATCGCCGATGCCCACCGCGCCGCACACGGCCAGCCGATCACCGCGCCCCAGCTCAAGGCTCGCCTCGGCGTAAGCCTGCCTCTGGCCGCCGCCGCACACGCGGCCCTGACGGCCTGACCCTCCTGCCGGCCTACCGGCACTTCCCCTCCCCGGCCCTCTGGGCCTGACCCGTCACGCCCTCGGGCAGCACCCGGCCCCGCCTCGGTGCTGCCCGGGGCCCTCCATCAGCGGAAAGGACGCACCTCCCGATGCCCCGCGACCTCGACCTGCGGCACGTGATCAGCCCCGCTGTCCGGGACCTGATCGAGCTGGCCAACCTCGGCGACTTCGACCGCACCCGCGACCAGGTCTCCCGCATGCGCGGCTGCACCCGCCCCATCAACCTCGTCGGCCACACCCACACCCGCGACGCAGCCACCGGCGAAACGATCCGCTCATACTCCACCAGCGACGAACCCACCGGACGCCTGCTGACCACTTGCGGCAACCGCCGCACCTCCCGCTGCGCCACCTGCTCCCGCGTCTACGCCTCCGACACCTACCACCTCATCCGCGCCGGACTCTCCGGCGGCAAGAACGTCCCCGAAACCGTCCGCTCCCACCCCCGCGTCTTCGCCACGCTCACCGCCCCTTCGTTCGGACCCGTCCACAACCGGCCCACCACCAAGGACGGCAAGCCGCAGGCCTGCCGCTGCGGCGAGCACCACGCAGACGACGCCCCCGCACTCGGCACACCACTACACCCGGCTTCCTACGACTACACCGGCGCCGTGCTGTGGAACGCCCACGCCGGAACCCTGTGGGCCCGCTTCACCCTCAACCTCCGCCGCGCCCTGGCCGCCCACTTCGGCATCACGCAGAAGGACATGAAGCAAGTTCTGCGGGTGTCCTTCGCCAAGGTCGCCGAGTACCAGAAGCGCGGCCTGGTCCACTTCCACGCCGTCATCCGCATCGACGGCCCCGACGGCCACACCAGCTCCCCGCCGTCCTGGGCCACCGTGGACGACCTCACCCAGGCCGTCCGCGCCGCAGTCCCCCGCACCGCACTCACCGTCGCCTCCGACACCGTCGGGGACCACGAGATCCGCTGGGGACAGATGCTCGACGTACAGGAGATCACCGCGCTCGGCGACGGCGAACTCACCGACGCCGCCGTGGCCGGATACATCGCCAAGTACGCCACCAAGAGCGCTGAGGACTCCGGCACCGTCGACCGTTCCCTGGTCTGCCGCACCTGCTCCGGCCGCGGCACCGTCGGCGACCGTATTCGGGACCTGTGCCCCGACTGCGAAGGCACCCGCCAGGCCGAACCCCTGAGGGACCTGCCCGTCCACCAGCACGTTCGGCAAATGATCCGCACTGCCTGGGACCTCGGTGGCCTGCCCGAATTCGCGGACCTCAAGCTCTGCAAGTGGGCCCACATGCTCGGCTTCCGCGGCCACTTCTCCACCAAGTCCCGCGCCTACTCCACCACCCTCGGCGCCCTCCGCGACGTACGCCGAGCCTGGCGCCTCGCCCAGGCCGAAGTCGCCCGTGTCCGCGCCGGCCTCCCCACACCCACCCCGGACACCGTCCTCGTCACCGAAGCCTCCTGGACCTACCTCGCCTCGGGCTACCGCCCCGGCGAAGAACTCCTCGCCAACCAGACCCGTCACGACATCGCCCACGCCGAACGCATCAAGTCCGAAGGAGAACCCTGGCTGTGACCACTCCGACCAAGGCCGACAGGCAGACGCTGAAGCTGGTCGATGCGCTGGCTGAGATCGGGGTGTCCCGCGCAGCCTTCTACCGCATGCGCGCTCGGGGGCAGGCGCCCAGGCACCTGAAGCTTCCCAACGGCCAGATCCGCATACGCCGGTCCGATCTCGACGCCTGGTTCAACGCCTGCGAGGTGCAGGAAGCGTGCTGACCTACGATGTTCAGATCTGGGGCATCCGCAAGCGCCCCGACCGCGCGGCGGCCTATCAGCTCCGGTGGCGCGTCGGCCACCGCCCTTTCTCCAAGAGCTACAAGATCAAGGCTCAGGCCGACGGTCGACGCGCGGAGCTGCTGACCGCACTGCGCAACCGCGAGCAGTTCGACACGGAAACCGGTCTTCCCGCCTCGGAAGTGCAGGCGCTCAACGCCACCACCTGGTACGCCCACACTCGCGCGTACGCGCAGATGAAGTGGCCCGGCGCTTCAGCCAAGCACCGCGCGAGCATCGCCGACACGCTGGCCACCATCACGCCGAAGCTGGTCAAGGACAACCGTGGGGCCCCGGCGCCGAAGGTGCTCCGAATCGCGCTCTACTCGTGGGCCTACCGGTTCGTCCTCGGCGATGACGGGACGCTGAAGCCCCGTCTCGACGTCGAGGAGCCGCCCGCCGACATCGTGTCCGCGCTGGACTGGATCGGTCGGAAGTGCGTGGACATGACCGACCTCAACACGCCCTCGGTGGTGCGTACGGCGCTCGACGCGCTGAAGCTGAAGCAGGACGGCACGGCCGCTGCCGAGAACACGGTGAACCGCAAGCGGACCGTCTTCAGCAACTGTCTCCGGTACGCGGTGGAACGGGAGTTGCTGACGGCCCTGCCCCTCGACAAGGTCGACTGGACCCCGCCGGAGACTGACGACGAGATCGACTTCCGGTTCGTCCCCGGTCCGAAGCTGGCGAAGGCGCTGATTGACGCTGTCGGTGAGCAGGGCGAACGCAGACGCCACCTGATCGCGTTCTTCGGCTGCCTCTACTACGCGGCCAACCGCCCCGGAGAGGCTGCCAGTCTCCGTGAGGACGACTTCACCCTTCCGGAAGAGGGCTGGGGCGAAGTCCTGTTGTCGACGAGCATGCCCCGCGTCGGCTCCGGCTGGACCGACACAGGCGAGTCGTTCGATACGCGCGGCCTGAAGAAGCGGGCCCGCAAGGCAACCCGGCCGGTTCCTATACCGCCCGTCCTGGTGCGCCTGGTCCGCGAGCACATCAAGGAGTTCGGAACAGCCGAGGATGGCCGGCTGTTCCGTGCCGCCCAGGGTGGCCACCTCCTGTCCAAGGAGTACGGGGAGGCATGGAAGGCTGCCCGACTCGCGGTGCTCACCGAGTCCGAGGCAGCCTCGCCGCTGGCTGACGTGCCGTACTCCCTGCGCCATGCTGGCGTCTCACTCTGGCTTGAGTCCGGCGTCTCCCCGGCCGAGGTCGCTCGGCGGGCGGGCCACAGCATCGCTGTCCTGTTCCGCTTCTACGCCAAGGCCATCCATCGAAGCCAGGAACGCTCAAACGAACAGATCCAGCGTGCTCTTGATGCGGCGGGCCACGACGACTGAGCAATCCTCGCTGTGAGGGGGTGTCCTTGTAGGACACCCCCTCACCCATCACTGGTGTCAGCTCGTGGTCTCGTCATTGCCAGACGCCGAACTCTCCTGAAGCTTCTCCAACAACGCTCCGAGGGCAGCGTCCGCCTTGTGGAGCTCTTCCTTTGTCCGATCACCTGGCCTGTTGCTGTATGCAATGTAGGAGCCGGGGTTCATGATGTGCCCTGCACGAAGGGTGAAGAAGAGCAGCGGTTGCCAGGCCTGGTTGCGCCTCAGCGCACGGTCAACGAACCGACGGTGTCCCAAGCGCACTTCGATGACAGCCCTGTAGTCACGCGCCTCGGGCACGAATCCGGGAAACGGTGCCCCGAACTCGATGAAGACCTGATTGGCCTTTCTCCCGTCGACGGCGAACGGAGCAGGCAACCGCATGCCGTCTTCCGGCTCTGGTCTGAGGCGGTCACGCGTGCTCGTCCACGGCAAGGGCAGTACAGACCGCTCCTCATCCGGAAACGACAAGCGAAGGTCCACAACGACGATGGACTTGGCTCCCGTGTTGTAGAGCACAAACGGAAAGCGAAGCCGGGCCAGTTGCGGCGTCACCGCAGCAGCAAACGAGTGAGGTTCCCAGCTCTTCAGAACTCCCTGGCGGGCATTGAGCCACCAGAAGGAAGCCACGGTGAACACCAGAGCACAGGCCGCGACAACAGCAGCCGCGGGAAGGGAACCATTGCTCTGCTGCCCCGCAGCAAGCACCAGACCGATCATGCGAAGAGTGTGTCACCTCATGAATCAGTCTTCCGGCCATCTACAGATATCCATGGATTTGGCGATGTGATCCACGCAGGAAGCGAGATCGAGTAACGGACTCTGCTGCATCCTGCCCTCATGGATCAAGGACTTGTAGCACTTATGTCTGCGGGCGTCGGCCTCTTGGGGGCAATCGGCGGCGCGGCCGTCGGCGGGGTAGCCGCTGCGAGAGGGGCACGCCTCGGGGCGGAGACGACGGCCCGAGCGACCGCCAAGCAAGTACACGATCAAGCATCTGTGGACCACGAGCATTGGCTTCGGGGGCAACGCCTCGAAGCCTGCCGTATCTTGCTCGCGGCGTACGACGAGTACGCGATAGCCGCGTCGATGCTGACCAGAGCCCTTGAACGGGAGGTCGAGGGCTCCCGAGACGTCGGGCAGGCTTTCGGGCAGGCGGTCTCGGCGTTCAGGAATGCGTACTGGCAGGTCCGACTCGTAGGCTCGGCTGACGTGCGCGAGCATGCGTCGCGGCTACGAAGGCACCTCGAAGACCACAAAGACTGTGTGGATCAGTGGCTGGACGCGGCCCTCTCCATGCAAGGTGCCACGATCGCCTCTGCGCGGGCCGAGGAAGAACGGCTTCGTGTACAACTGGGCGAGTTACACGACGCGTTCATGGAAACAGCAAGTCGCGCCGTATCGGAGCGCCCAGCGATCGTCTGATCCCGGATCCACCGGCTTGATGCCTGTGGATCGGGGATGAGGGGCTCCCGCGCCGTCGGGGAACTTGACCGGCTATCCCCAGGTCAATGCAGGTGCGGCGGTCCACGATTTGGTCCACGCCTGGTCCACACGCAGTGATCCACAACGCGGTAGGCCCGGATCAAGGTGAGACAGGCCCCATGCAGAAAGGGCGCCCCTCATCAAGGGACACCCCTTCTGACCAGCACGTCTCTGACCTGCGGAGGCGGCGCGATCCGAACCCACGGTGACGCTTTCGCGTCCTCGCGTTTTTCAAGACCGTTCCCTTAGGCCGCTCGGGCAACCCACCCCGCGCCGCCCACGATTGTTGGTGGCGCGGGGACAAGACTAACCGGTCAGCTGTCGCCCTCGCGCTGTCCGAGGGTGACCTCGGCGGTGTTGGTCTTTCCGTCGCGCGTGTAGGTGAGCTTGATGACGTCGCCGGGCTGGTGGGTCCAGATCTCGCCGATGAGGGTCGGGCCGCTGTCGATCACCTGGTCGTCGAGCTTGGTGATGACGTCGCCGGGCTTGAGGCCGGCCTTGTCGGCGGGGCCGCCGGAGGTGACGGCGGCGGAGCCGCTCGCGCCTTCCTCGGTGATCTTCGCGCCGCCGGTGCCCTCTTCGAGGGAGACCGACGCGCCGATCACCGGGTAGACCGGCTCGCCCGTCTTGATCAGCTGCTGGGCGACGTGCTTCGCCGAGTTGATCGGGATCGCGAAGCCCAGACCGATCGATCCGGACTGGCTCGTGTCGCCCAGGCCGCCGCCGCTCGTCGACTGAATCGCCGAGTTGACGCCGATGACAGCGCCCTGCGCGTCCAGGAGGGGGCCGCCGGAGTTGCCCGGGTTGATCGAGGCGTCGGTCTGCAGGGCGCTCATGTACGAGGCCTTGCTGCTGGCGCTGCCGTCGCTGGAGGCCACCGGGCGGTTCTTGGCGCTGATGATGCCCGTGGTCACCGTGTTGGAGAGGCCGAAGGGTGCGCCGATCGCGATCGTGGAGTCCCCGACGGCCACCTTGTCGGAGTCGCCGAGAGCGAGCGGCTGAAGGTTCGACGGGGCGTTCTCGAGCTTGATGACCGCGACGTCGTAACCCTGTGCATGGCCGACCACCTCGGCGTTGTACTTCTTGCCGTTGGGGAAGGTCGCGGTGACCTTGCCGCCGTCGACCGCGTCCGCCACGACGTGGTTGTTGGTGAGGATGTGGCCCTGCTTGTCGAAGACGAAGCCGGTGCCCGTGCCGCCCTCGCCGCTGCTGCTCTGGGCCTCGATGGTGACCGTGCTCGGCAGCGCCTTGGCGGCCACGCCCGCGACGGTGCCCGCGTCGCGCTTGAGGGTGCCGCCACTGTCCGCGGCGGAAACCGTCGTCGAGTCGGTGGAGTCGTCGTTGCCCTTGGCCAGCGAATAGCCGATGCCGCCGCCGACGCCGCCCGCGACCAGTGCGGCCACCAGGATCGCGGCGACCAGGCCGCCGCGCCCCGACTTGGGCTTCGGCGCGGGCTGCTCGTAGGAGGAGCCCCAGCCGCCGGCTCCCGAGCCGCCGTCCGCGTACGACGGGGTGGCGGGCGGCGGAGGCGGCCAGCCCGCCTCGGCGGCGGAGACCGGTGCCCCGGAGCCGTATCCCTGCGGGTCAGGGGTTTCGGCGCCCACGGACGCGTACGCCGACGCGGGCTCCTGCACGCCGGGGGCGCTCGGAGGCACCGCCGGGATCGGAGCGGTCGGTGCGCCCTCTCCGGGCGCAGCGGTCCGCGCGGAAGCAGCGGGAGTTTCCACCGGCACAGGAGGTGCGGACGGGGCCGGGGGGACTGCGGTGCCCTCGTTCTCGGTGCTCACAGCTCTTCTCCTCGATCCACGGCTGTTGTTCTCGGTCGCACTCGGTCACGCTCACTCACGCTTGTCGATGGCCCGGCGCGATTCAGCTGTGCATGTGCTTTTGTACGTGGTCAGCTTTTCCCACGGGACGTCAGGGCACCATAAACGGTGGCTGTGGGTCCTGGACCATCCTTTATAACGGACCTTTCGGGCGTAACGGAAAATTCCTGGCGTCTCCGACCCCACGCCTACCCCGCGGCGATGGCACCATGACGCGGTGACCCACGCACGACAGCACCCGATTCAGGTCGTCGCCCATCGCGGAGCCTCCGACGAGGCCCCCGAGCACACCCTGGCCGCGTACAAGAAGGCGATCGAGGACGGTGCCGACGCCCTCGAGTGCGATGTGCGGCTGACCGCGGACGGACATCTCGTCTGCGTCCATGACCGCCGGATCAACCGTACGTCCAACGGCCGCGGAGCGGTCTCGGCCCTGGAGCTCGCCGAGCTCGCGGCGCTGGATTTCGGCGCCTGGAAGAACCGCGACGAGGCCCCCGACTGGGAGTACGGTCCCGCGGACCCCGAGGACACCTCCGTCCTCACCTTGGAGCGACTGCTCGAACTCGTCGCCGACGCGGGTCGCCCCGTGGAACTGGCCATCGAGACCAAGCACCCCACCCGCTGGGCCGGCCAGGTCGAGGACCGGCTGCTCCTCCTCCTGAAGCGCTTCGGCATGGACTCCCCGGAGAGTGCCACCACCTCGCCCGTACGCGTCATGAGCTTCTCGGCGCGCTCCCTGCACCGCATCCGGGCCGCGTCACCGACGCTGCCGACGGTCTATCTGCTGCAGTTCATCTCGCCCCGGCTGCGCGACGGACGCCTGCCCGCGGGTGTCCGGATCGCAGGCCCCTCGATGCGGATCGTACGCAATCACCCCGGGTACATCGAACGACTGAAACGAGCCGGGCACCAGGTGCACGTATGGACCGTGAACCAGCCCGAGGACGTCGATCTCTGCGTTGAGCTGGGCATTGACGCCATCATCACCAACCGCCCACGCGCCGTATTGAGCCAGCTCGGCCGCTGACCTCACCAAGCCTGCGCCGGAGGGCATCGCCGAAACCTAGAAGGCGACCGTCGAAATCCAGCCAGCCGGTGACAGGGAGTGCCCCGGCGCGCTCGGTCCGTATTCGATAGTTACGAGTGCGTCAGGACACGTGGATTGGCCGGTTTCCAGTCCAGGCCAAAGGGGCATCCACACCGTGGCGTGGGGCAAAGGAGGTCTCGGGGGTGGCGTTGGTGGTGGCACAGGAGGTGCCCACGTCGTCGAGCATGGCCGTACCCCATGGCCCTGCGGGCGTGGGGACAGCAAGACATCGGATGCGCGATCAGCTGCGCACCGGTGGAGTGGCGGAATCGGTCATCGACGATGCCGTACTGATCCTTTCCGAACTGCTGAGCAACGCGTGCCGGCACGGCAGGCCACTCGGCGACGCGCTGGCGGGTGACGGCGACGTCCGGGCCGCGTGGCGCGTCGACGCGGCCGGAAGACTCATCGTCGAGGTGACGGACGGCGGTGGTCCGACGCGCCCGGTTCCGGCGACGCCCTCGGTCACCGCCCACGGCGGCCGCGGGCTGAACATCATCACAGCACTGGCCAAGGACTGGGGCGTACGGGACGACGCCCCCGGAGAGGTCACGGTGTGGGTCGTCGTCCAGGAAAACGTGGACGACTCGGCGGGCGCATACCGACGCGAAGACTTCGCTACGCGCGTCACGCCACCGCCCCCGCGACGACCACCGCACATGCCGGACGCGGGGATACCCGAGCTGGACTTCGCCGACGCCTTCGACGACCTGGACTGAGAACGGCTTGGACTGAGACCGGCTTGGACTGAGACCGGCTTGGACTGAGGACGACTGCGGCTGAGACTTGCTCGGGCCCGAGAGCAACTGGGGCTGAAAACGACTGGGGCCGAGCCCTACTCCGGCCAAGAACTACTCGGGCCGAGAACCGCATGAGCTGAGCGCCTTGTCCACAGGTTCCCGTCCGCCGTCGTACGAACGGCTAGGCTCGCGCCCGTACGAGACGAGCCGTGATCGGGAGACACCCACTATGGCCAAGAAGCGACCCCAGACGAAGGCCAAGCAGCCTCAGATCCGCGACGGGGCCGACGGAAACTTTCCGGTTGTCGGCGCTCGCGAACCCTGCCCCTGTGGCAGCGGCCGCCGCTACAAGGCCTGCCACGGCCGAGCGGCCGCGCACGCGGTGACCGAGCTGGTGCAGCGCCCCTTCGAGGGCCTGCCGGGCGAGGCCGACTGGATCGCGCTGCGCGAGCTGGTGCCCGCCGCGACCGTCGAGCTGAAGCTCAAGGAGAGCCTCCCCGAGGGAGTCCCCTCGGTCACGCTCGCCACCGTCCTGCCGATGGCCTGGCCCGCGCTGCGCCGCGACGACGGCTCGGTCCTGCTCGGCCTGCAGAACGACACGGCGTCCGGCGACATCAGCCGAGACCTCGCCGACACCCTCCAGCGCGCGCTCACCGCGACGCCCGGCAGCCCGGTCCCCGGCCGACGCGCCCCGGCCGACGGCCCGCGACTGCAGGAACTGCTCGACCCCGAAGGCACGTTCGAGCCAGTTGTGCACGCGGGCTTCGAATTCTGGGTCCCGGACGCCGAGCACTCGACACCCGACGTGGCCGCCTCCCTGGAGCGGGCCAACGCCGCGGCCATCCCCACCGTGAAGCTCTCCGGCGTCGATGCGGCGTACTGGTGCGAGACCCCGGACAAGAACCACCTGCGCTGGGTCATGCCGTACCCCGAGGAGCAGCTTCTGGACGCTCTCGCGCGGCTGCACGCGGCCGGTCGGTCGAGCCTCGGCGAGGGCACCCGCCTGGTCGGCTCCTTCCGTGCGCACGGGCTCACCGTGCCGGTCTGGGACCTGCCGTCCGGCGTCACGGCCGACGACGTCGAGAAGCCGGCGGCCGAGTTCGCCGAGCGCCTCGCGACCGCCCTGGCCACGGACGCGCCGCTGACCGCGGACGAGCGCCGGGCCCGCGGCGGCCTCACTAACCGACAGGTCACACTCAGCTGACACACAGGACAGGAACTGACCGACCAGTCAGCTGATCGGTCCTCACGGAACAGGTGACCCCTGTCACAACTCCCCGGTTGTGACAGGTAAATCCCTGTCCGAATAGCCGAGATCGAATTTGCGAACCGCCGATCTCTTGTTACCGTTCGAGTAGCCCGGTTGCTGGTGCATCCCCCGTCGCCAGCAACCGGGTCTTTCCATGCACAGATCCACATACGGATCCCTGTGCGGTTTCTGTACGGGTCCCCGGGTGACGTCAACCGCCTTGCTACGGCGCCGAGTTGCTCCCCGAGCGCAACAACAGCGGTCCATACCCGTCGCCCTTCGAGAACTCCGCGACCGCCATGTACGCCTCGTACGCCCCCACGTCACCCGCCGTGCGCTCCCTGGGCGTCTCGCACACCCCGGGGTCGTCCTGTGCGTCCACCGCGCAGGTGATCTGCACCGCGTGGCCGCCGGGCCCCAGGAGGCTCAGCGCGGAGCTCAGCCCGTCGCCGGTCGCGTTGCGGTAGTAGGTACGCGCCCAGGTCTCCTCCCCCTGGGTCAGGACACACGTCTGCGCCTCGATGCCGTCCGGCGAGGAGAGTTCGGGGCCGCATCGAGCGGCGGTGGCCAGGCCGAGGCCCAGCAGCCGGGACGAGGCCGTGGGAGTGCGAGTGGGAGTGGACGCGAGAGTCGAGCCCTTGTCGTCGCCATCACCATCGCCGACGTCCTCGACGTCCTCGACGTGTTCGGATGCACGTACAAGCGCAGGGGTCGCGTCGCCGACCGGTCCTGCGGACGCCACGGCCAGCGGCAGGGCGATCGTGAACGCCACGGCGATCGCCAGCGCCACCAGGCGAACTCTTCGGGGGTCCGGGGGGCGCTCCCCGGGATGACGCAGCATGAGGCCGAACATAACGAGCGCGGGTGGGCGCGCGGCTCACCGCGCGCCGGGCACGCTACAACTCGGGCGCGCTCACACCCGTACGAGTGAGTGCCTCCACCACGGCATCCACCACGGCTTCCACATCGGGCACCCAGGGCGCCGCGGAGCCGGGCAGCGGTGCCTGCTCCCAGCGGATCTGGCCCCGGCCGGTCTCGGACGGGGGCAGGGCGATGTAGCCGCCCTCTCCGTGGAAGCGCAGGGACCCGGGAACGAAGTCCTGGGCGTAGAGGAGCTCGCCGAGCTGCTCCATCGAATACGGCGCTACGAGGATCGCCCAGCGCGTGGGGGCAGCGACGACCGGGCCCAGGCGCATGCCCTTGCCGTCGAGCGCGTCGAGCGCGCGGGCCGCCGCGAGGGCGGGCAGGCTCACCGCACAGGGGGCCTTGCCTCCGGTGGCCAGCACGATCGGTGCCGACGGCCGGTTGGTCCACCACCAGCGCACCATGCGCTCGTCGGTGGTGGCCGCGAGGAGGCCGGGGTCGAAGGGATGGGCACCGGGCACCGTGCACTCCGGGTCCGGGCAGCCGCAGTGGGCACGCCCCTGCGGGTCCGGTGCCACACCCGGGAGTACGGGCCACTGCCAATCGGTCGCGAAGGTCAGGGCCGCGCTGAGCATCTCAGGCCTGCCGTTGTTTCGCCTGGACAGGAGCCTGCGTCGCCTTCCGAGGATCTCGCGCATGAGCGCTCGTTCCTTTCCGTTGCACGCCTGGCAACACCGTGGATCACATCACACCATGTGTCGATCACTTCACTGTGCGTACCTGCTGGCGCATCACACCCTTGTGCGAGACAAGGGGAACCCATCTGGGCCGAGCGTTGGCTGCGTCCGCGTCCATACTGCGTCTGTCTAAAGCATGGGCATGGCGTGGGGTGGCGGCGCCTGGCGTTTCTCGTCCCGCGTATTTCTTGCCGCCTCCGCCACGGGAGGATGGGGCACGGTCGTCGGTGGTTAAGACGCCCGGGTCCGTCGCCAGGTTCCGGGCGGATCCCAACCGCCCCTGGCCTTCACCGAGTACGTACCCATCACGACCGCTGTGACGCTCCGTCGAACTAGGCCAGTCGACCTCAGTAACCCGTTACCCGAGTCAGTTTTAAGCCAACTTCACTTTCCCGCAAGAGCCTCACCAGAGTCTCGCGGACACCAGGAATCCCAGCAGGACAATGCTGGACATCTCCTCACGAGTGCGTGTACATGTGGAGGCACCGCTAGCGGCGCAGAACGACATGGGGGTTTGCGATGCTATTGAGCAATACGCACCGGTCGGAAGGCCGGACGCCATGAACGCCCCTCACCTTCCGAAAGTGGCCGGAATCGATTCCACGGTTCCCTCGCCCGCACACACTGTCGCGCCGACGTCTTCCGTCACGGGTACCTCTTCGGCCACCTCATCCACCGGCCCCGGAGCCGTATCCACCGGCCCAGGAGCCGTTCTGCAAGATCGTCTCGCGGGGTGGGTATCCGATCTCACCACGCTCCACGAGCTCACCGAGCGCTTGGTGCGCACCGCCACACTGAGCGACGCACTCCAGGAACTGCTGCGCGCCGGAGCCGCCCTCGTGGGCGCCCGGCGCGGTCTCGTCGTCATGGAACCGGGCGACGGACTCGGCCCCGACACGACGATCGGCCTCGGTCTGGCACGGGCCGATCTCGGCCACATGGAGACGGTCCCGCGCAGCTGCATGTCGTACGGGAAGATCCTGGACGGACTCCCGGGCGGCGACGGCGAGATCGCGCAGCCGGATCTCTTCTCCGAGGACGGGCTCGACCCCCGCCACCGCGAGGTGGCCGCCCGGCTCGGCTACGCGGCGAGCTACGCGCTGCCCCTGTCCACCGAGGCGGCCGGCCGCCTCGGGGCCGCCGTATGGCTCTACGACGAGCCCGCCGAGCCGGTGGAACGCCAGCGGCATCTCATCGGCCTCTACGCCCGGTACGCGACCGAGCACCTGGCACGGCTGCTGGAACTGGACCGCACGCGCGCGTGTATGACGACGATCTCCGAGGAGTTGCTTCCGCCGCGGCTGCCCCGGGTCTGCGGCGTGCAGCTCGCCGCCCGGCACCGCACGGGTCCGCGCGGCGGCGGCGACTGGTACGACGCGCTGCCGCTGCCCGACGCCACGCTCGGCCTCGCGGTCGGCTCCGTCACCGGTTCCGGACCCAGCGCGGTCGCGGCGATGGGCCGCCTGAGGGCGTCCCTGCGGGCGTACGCCGTGATGGAGGGCGAGGACCCCGTCGCCGTCCTGTCCGACCTCGAGCTGCTGCTGAGGCTGACCGAGCCCGCCCGCTCGGCGACGGCCCTGTTCGCGTACTGCGAGCCCGCGGCGCGCAAGATCACGATGGCCGGCGCCGGACACAGCCCGCCCCTGGTGATCGGCGCGCGGCGCACCGAGTTCGTGGAGACCTCCCTGTCCGCGCCCCTGGGGATGCTCGCCTGCTGGGAGGCGCCCAGCGTGGAGCTGTGCGCGGAGCCCGGCGAGACCGTGCTGCTGTACACGGACGGACTGCTGCACCGCACCGGTGACCCCATGGACCGCGCCTTCGCCCGGCTGCACGCGGCGGCGGCGAGCGTCCCGCGGGGAATGCGCGACGACGCGGGCGCCGTCGCCGATCACGTCCTGCGGAGTGTGCTGCCGGACGGGCTCGACGAGGCCGACTCCGAGGAGGATGTGGTGTTGCTGGCGGCGCGCTTCGAGTGAGCCGTAGGTAACAGGTCTTCCGGCCCCGGGCCTTCTCCCGTACGACCGTACGATGGGGGAGGTTCAGAGTCGTATCTAGGAGGCAGACCGTGTCGGAGGCGCTCAACCCGGAGACCCCGGAAGCCGTACTCGACGACGCCGCTGACGCAGCGGGCGAAGAAGAGCCGATCAAACAGCGCAAGAACGGCCTGTACCCGGGCGTGTCCGACGAGCTCGCCGAGAACATGAAGTCCGGCTGGGCCGACACCGAGCTGCGCGGCCTCACGCCGATCGCACAGGCCGAGTACACCGCCGCCCGCCGCGCCGCACTCTCCGCGCGCTTCCCGGGCGAGCGCCTGGTCGTCCCCGCGGGCAACCTGAAGACCCGCTCGAACGACACGGAGTACGCCTTCCGCGCCTCGGTCGAGTACGCGTACCTCACCGGCAACCTGACCGAGGACGGCGTCCTGGTCCTGGAGCCGACCGACGGCCCGAACGGGAATGGCAGCCACAAGGCGACGATCTACCTGCTGCCGCGTTCCGACCGCGAGAACGGCGAGTTCTGGCTGTCCGGGCATGGCGAGCTGTGGGTCGGCCGCCGCCACTCCCTCACCGAGGCCGAACAGCTGTACGGCATCCCGGCCTCGGACGTGCGTGAACTGGCCGACAAGCTGCGCGAGGCCACCGGTCCGGTCCGGGTCGTGCGCGGCTACGACGCCGGCATCGAGGCCGCGCTCACCGACAAGGTGACCGCCGAGCGCGACGAGGAGCTGCGGGGCTTCCTGTCCGAGGCGCGACTGGTCAAGGACGAGTTCGAGGCCGGGGAGCTGCAGAAGGCCGTCGACTCGACGGTGCGCGGCTTCGAGGACGTCGTACGGGTCCTGGACAAGGCCGAGGCGACCAGCGAGCGCTACATCGAGGGAACGTTCTTCCTGCGCGCCCGTGTCGAGGGCAACGACATCGGCTACGGCTCGATCTGCGCCGCCGGCCCGCACGCCTGCACGCTGCACTGGGTGCGCAACGACGGCCCGGTCCGCTCCGGGGACCTGCTCCTGCTGGACGCGGGCGTCGAGACGCACACGCTCTACACGGCGGACGTCACGCGCACGCTGCCGATCAACGGCACGTACACGGAGATCCAGAAAAAGATCTACGACGCCGTGTACGAGGCCCAGGAGGCCGGTATCGCTGCCGTGCAGCCGGGTGCCAAGTACCGCGACTTCCACGACGCCGCGCAGCGCGTGCTGGCCGAGAAGCTCGTCGAGTGGGGTCTGGTCGAGGGCCCGGTCGAGCGCGTCCTGGATCTCGGTCTGCAGCGCCGCTGGACTCTGCACGGCACCGGCCACATGCTCGGCATGGACGTCCACGACTGCGCGGCCGCGCGGACCGAGACGTACGTGGAGGGCACCCTCGAGCCGGGCATGTGCCTGACCGTCGAGCCGGGTCTGTACTTCCAGGCCGACGACCTGACCGTCCCCGAGGAGTACCGCGGCATCGGCGTCCGCATCGAGGACGACATCCTCGTCACGGAGAACGGCAACCGGAACCTGTCCGCGGGGCTGCCGCGGCGCTCCGGCGAGGTCGAGGCGTGGATGGCGGAGCTGAAGGGCTGATACGAGACGGGTGGCCGGGTACCGATGAGAGGTACCCGGCCCTTCGTGTGTCTGGGGCGCCGCTGTAAGTGGCGACCGGCCCGTGAACCGACCCGCACCGCGTCAGGTCGCGAGCCGGGCCCGTGAAGCGGCCACCACCGGCAGCGAGTCCACGAACAATGCCCCCGCGAGCAGTCCCCCGCTGCCACGGGGGCTCCACGCGCGCGCGTGGAGGTCGTCGTCGAAGACGGTCAGGGCCTCCCGGCCGGCCGGCGTCGCGGTGCTGCCCGCTGCCAGCACGCCCCGCGCGCCCGCCTGCACATGGCGCAGGCCGTGCGGGCCCGCCGTGTACAGCAACTCGGTGTCCTGGAGCGTGGACATGACGGTGAGCAGGGCGTCGAGCCGGGCGTACGGCTCGGGCGCACCGGCCGAGCGGGAGGTCGCGAGCGCGTCCAACGCCCGCCGCACGTGCGGGAATCCGGCGCGTGCCTCGCCTCGCGCCCCCGCCGCACCGTACTTCGCCGACACGGACGACCCGCGGGAGGGCCGCCGTGGCGCCCCCCGGTCGGGGTGCGCCACGATCCGCTTGGCGGTGGCGGTGACGTCGCTGCCCATGGCCCGGGGTTCCAGGGCCGCGGCCGCGACCAGGAACCCGAGGGCCCACAACGCCCCGCGGTGACCGCCGCCCGCCAGGGCCACGGAGTGCTCGGTGGAGCGGCCGATCGCGCCCAGTTCCGCACGGAGTGCGGGCGTGGGTTCGCCGGTGCGGCGGGCCGCGGCCGCCATGGCCGCGAGGCCGGGCGCCAGCGCCTTGGCCGACCAACGCAGGCCACAGAGGTCCCGGCGGGTGACCCGGGCGTCCCGATCGCGCGGGTCGGGCAGTCCGGGCTTGGGAGTGAGCTCCAGTTGCCACGTCAGCGCGGCCACGGCGGCCTGCGCCAGCGTCTCGTCCTCGCGGCTGCTCATGGCCGCACCCTACGAAGTCGCCGACGCGGACGGGCTGGCGCTGTCGCTCGGGGCGCCGCTCGGCGGCGTACCGGTCGGGGCGTCGCCCGGGGCGCCGCTCGGGGGCGTACCGCCGCCACTGCTGCCCGCGCCGGTGCTCTCGGCGTCGGGGTCGATGCCCAGGGTGATGAAGCCCTTGTAGCCCTTGGACGGGTCCTTCTTGTGAACCGGCTGCAGGGTCAGCAGGCCGCCGGCCGCGCCGTTGTCCTCGTAGACCATGTCGTCGGCGAGCTTGGTGTAGCTGCCGGTGTGCTGGGAGTACGGCTCCAGGGCGAAGATCTCCGCGGCGACTTCGTCGTCGAAGAACAGCTGGCCGGTGAAGTTCACCGTGCCGCCCTCGTACGTGCCGTCCGCCTTCTCGCCGCCGGTGTGCACCCTGACGTGGATGTGGCAGGTGCGCGGCGTGTACCAGCCGGGGAAGATCGTCTCGAACTTCACGACTCCGTTGGCGCCTGCGACCTGGTAACCGCGCAGGTACGTCTTGTCGTTGGCCGTGGAGCCGTCCTCGCTCTCGGCGGGGGCCGAGCCGCCGGGGTTGGCAGTGGTGTAGCCGGAGTAGTAGCCCCAGGCGTCGCAGTGCCAGATCTCGACGGCGGCGCCGGCGACCGGGGCGCAGGAGTCGGTGGTGTCCTGAACGGTGATGCGCAGTGTCAGCGGGACGCCGCTCTTGCCCTCGGTGATGTCCTTTCGCACCAGGGCGCCGTCGAGGTAGTACGGCCCTTCGGTGACGCTGGACATCAGCACGCACTGGCCGCTGCTGGTGGAGGTCGCCGAGACGGTGGTCCCGGCCTCGGTGGTGGTCGTCGTCTCGTCGGCGAAGGCCGCCTGGTAGCCGGCGACCGCCAGCCCGCCCGCGGCGACCGTGCCCCCGGTCACCGCCAGGGCGCGGCGCCGGGTGATCGTGGTGTTCTTGTGGTTCCCAGTCATGATCCGAAGCTAGGAACGGCTCCCGTCAGGGATGTGAGGTAAAGCTGTGAGGAGGCTGAGAATCGTGAGAAAGCTGAAGTCGACGGGAAATCGCCCTCCAAGGAGGGGCCTTGGGGCGGGAGACCCCTAGGGCCTGTCCGGCGGATCATGCCGCAGACGCGGGGTCTGGCACGCCCATCTGCGGCGTTGTCGTCGGTTGCCGACTCCCCCACTCTCGGCT
>NZ_JBEZLR010000028.1:0-99722 GCF_040652275.1 Streptomyces sp. NPDC048275 | reverse complement strand
CGCGCATCTGCGGCGTTGTCGTCGGTTGCCGATGCTCCGCATCGACG
This sequence comes from Streptomyces sp. NPDC048275, assembly GCF_040652275.1. NCBI lineage: Bacteria > Bacillati > Actinomycetota > Actinomycetes > Kitasatosporales > Streptomycetaceae > Streptomyces > Streptomyces sp. NPDC048275. The sequence goes on along the minus strand of NZ_JBEZLR010000028.1, from coordinate 99,675 downwards.
CCCTCCTCCGCCTTGCAGCCGCACGCACCAGACCCCGCTCACCGGCGCAGACAAGGCATCGCCGATTCCCCGCGACCTGACCCAAACAACAGGCCCTGGGAGTCAGCTCGGGTTGTCCCCGTGGGTCAGCGTCTCCCAGGCCACGAACAGGTTGTTGCTGCCGGCCGGCCGGTTCTGCTCCGTCAGCGCCTGAGTGTTGGTCATCGCGATGCCCAGACGGTTGTGCAGGGCGTTGTAGCCGACCTCGGTGACCGGTCCGAGCCCGAGGTTGAGGGAGCCCCCGCACAGCCAGCTCGGCGCCGCCTCACCCCGCTGGTACTTCGACTGGAATCCGAGCGCCTGCCGCAGCCGCTCGCCCACGTCCGTGCCGTACAGGTCCTCGCCCTGGATGCGGCTGGTCTCGGCGATGTGCGAGATGGCCGAGATGCCGTACCCGGTGTGCGTGAAGTCGCGGCAGGTCTCCTGGGTGAGCCCGGTGACGAAGGTGGACTGCCCCTGCCAGTAGCTGACGATCTTCGCGGTCGTGTCGAGGTTCTGGCTCGGCACGGTCTTCGGCACGGAGCCGTCGGACGAGAGATAGACGTACGCGGCCGTACGCGTCCGGAACTTGGCCATGGCCTTGTCGTACGACGTCTTGTCGTCGAGGAAGACGGAGATGCCGACGGCGGCCTCCATCATCGACAGCTCCCAGTTCCCGTTGGAGTTGGAGCCGTTGATCACCTTGGGCAGGTAGACGTCGCGCAGCATGGTCGCGAAGCGGCCGGAGTTCGTCCAGGTCCCGGTGTACGTCGCCTTGATGATCTCGGCGGCCTTGGGCCAGGAGGAACCGGCCCAGCCGGTCTGCAGGGGCGCGTTGCTGTTGGTGTGCTCCTTGATCACGGCCGACCAGGCGTCCATCAGCTCGATGGACTTCTTCGCGTACCGCTCGTCGCGGGTGATGTACCAGGCGAGAGCGTCGGTGTACGCGGCTATCGCGTCCTCGCGCTCGTCCGTGCAGCCGTAGTTGGGGTTGGAGTACGAGCCGCACTCCACGGTCGCCCGGGGCTTGGGGGTGCGCGTCAGCGAGGCGTACTTGCTCGCCATCATCTGGTCGTACGCGCCCTTCCATGGCTGGGCTCCCGCGTTGACCTTGGTGCGGACGAAGTCCAGCTGGCTCTTGGAGACGGTGACTCCGGGGTGCGCGAACGCGGCGGGGGCGGCGTCGGCACGCTGGGCGGTGGGCCAGGCGAGGAGGCCGCCCACGAGGGCCGCGGTCGCGGCGGTGGCGAGCAGGACGGGACGTGGTCTGCGGCGATGCCTTGCGGGGGTCTCGGGCATGTGGGGTGCCATCCGTTCTCGTATGTGAACGATGAACGCGTGTTTGGACACACGTGATGGCCGGGACCTTAGGTATAGACCAACCGCCCGTCAAGAGGTCACGCAACGACAAAGACCGCACCCCCAGTGGAGGTGCGGCCCTTTCAACGCGCCGTCTAGCGGACCTCGGTGGTCTCCGGCCCGCGCTGCAGCTGTCCCATGCCACCGGAGAAGCGCGAACCGCTCTGCTCCTCCTGCTGGACACCCTCGGGAACCATCTGCGCGTCGTTCGGCAGCTTCAGGACGATCGGGTCGCGGGGGGCCATCGGGCCCTCACCGCGTACGACGACCGTGTCCCGGAAGATCTGCTCCAGCAGACCCGCGGCCTGCGGCTGCACCGCGCCCTGGCCGGAGATCACTCCCCGCAGGAACCAGCGGGGGCCGTCCACACCGACGAACCGCACGACCTGGAAACCGCCCGTGCCGTCCGGCAACTGCACCGGCACCTGCGCCCGCAGCTCCCAGCCCAGCGGGCCCTCGACCTCGTCGATGACACCACCCTGCTGCGTGATGCCCGACGCGATCTCCTCGCGCACCTCACCCCAGATGCCCTCACGCTTGGGAGCGGCGAAGGCCTGCAGCTGAATGGCGCTGTCCTTGAGGACGACGGTCGCCGCGACGATCGCGTCACCCGCGACCTCGACCCGCAGCTCCATGCCGTCGACTCCGGGCACGAAGAGACCACCCAGGTCCACGCGGCCCTCGGCGGGGTCCCGCACCTCCGAGTCGTCCCAGGGTCCGTCGGGCCGCGGCTCCGGCTCGAGCCTCACGCGCTGCCGCTCGGCCTCGTCCGCCTCGTCCGCCTCAGTGTCGACACTGTCGACGACCTGCTCGGCCTCGCCCGCCGCGTCCTCGGCGGCACTGCCCTTCTTGCGACGTCCGAACACGTCACTGTCCTTCCCGGTCGGATACGACCGAAGCGTATCGATTCCCACCCGCTGTGCCGCCCACCGCGGCATGACCGCCAGTGGACCCGAAGCCCCCTGCGGCCCGCGCCGAATCGGGAAGTTCCGCGACCTCCTGGAAGCGAACCTTCTCGACCTGTTGGACGACCAGTTGGGCAATCCGGTCGAAGCGCTCGAACCGCACGGACTCGCGCGGGTCGAGATTCACCACGATCACCTTGATCTCCCCACGGTACCCGGCATCAACCGTCCCCGGGGCATTCACGAGGGCGACACCGCAGCGGGCGGCGAGCCCGGACCGCGGGTGCACGAAGGCCGCGTACCCCTCGGGCAGCGCGATAGACACTCCCGTGGGCAGCACGGCACGCTCGCCGGGCTCCAGTTCACAGCCCTCGGTGGTGCGCAGATCGGCTCCCGCGTCACCGGGGTGCGCGTACTCGGGAAGCGGGACTTCCGGGTCGACGCGCCGGATCAGCACGTCCACAGGGTTACGGGTCACGGGTTCACCTCGAAGGCACGGACACGGCGGATCTGGTCCGGGTCGTTCATGGCGGCCCGGATCTCCTCCGGGCGGCCGTTGTCGATGAAGTGGTCGACCTTGACCTCGATGAAGAGGGCGTCGGCGCGGACGGCGACGGGCCCGTCCGGGCCGCCGATCCGGCCGGTGGCGGTCGAGTAGATCTTGCGGCCGGTCACCGCCGTGACCTCCGCCTCCAGATACAGCACGGTGTCCACGGGGACGGGCCGCACGAAGTCGGTCTCCAGTCGGCCGGTGACGGCGATGGTGCGCAGCAGCCAGTTCAGCGAACCGAGCGTCTCGTCGAGCGCGGTGGCGAGCACTCCGCCGTGAGCGAGGCCGGGGGCGCCCTGATGGGCGGACCGCACGGTGAACTCCGCCGTGACGCGGACCCCGTCCCCCGCACGTGCCGCCAGATGCAGCCCGTGCGGCTGCTCCCCGCCACACCCGAAACACTGTTCGTAGTGCGCACCCAGGAGCTCGCCGGGAGCGGGCGCGTCGGGGTGCCGCACCGGCGCGACGGCGTCGGCGGGAGGTGTCAGAGCTGCGGAAGTACCACTCACAGCCGCAGACCTTACCCGCGCGTCGGCCCTCCCCCGGCACCGTGTCAAGCTTGGCTTCATGCAGCTCTCCGCCTCCCCGTACGAAGAACGCCTCACCGCACCCCGCACCTGGTGGCTGGTGTGCTTCCTGGTCGGCGTCGCGATGGCCCTGATCTTTCTGCCGTTCGGCACGCTGCCCCTGCTGGGCGGGCTGATCGGCGGCACCGCCGTCTCGGCCGTCGTGGCGAGCTCGTACGGCTCGATCCGCATCCGCGTCGTCGGCGACTCCCTGATCGCGGGCGAGGCCAAGATCCCGGTCGCGGCCCTGGGCGACGGCGAGATCCTGAACCAGGAGGAGGCGCGCGCCTGGCGCACCTCCAAGGCGGACCCGCGCGCCTTCATGCTGCTGCGCGCGTACATCCCGACAGCTCTTCGCATCCCGGTCACGGACCCGGCCGACCCCACCCCGTACCTGTACCTGTCGACCAGGGAGCCGGAGCGCTTGGTGGCGGCACTGGAGGCGGCGCGCGCGTCGGCGTAAGGGACGTCGCTACGGGCTCAGTGCCCGAGCTCCTTGGGGATCTCCCCCATCCGCAACGGCTCCGCGGGCTTCTCCAGCGGTGGCAGTTCCGCGAGCGCGTCCCAGGACACCTGGGACTTGCGCAGGTCCTTGCGGATGCGCGTGGCGAGGCGTTTGGTGTCGCGGCGGTTCATGACCGCCCCCACCGCCGCGCCCACCATGAACGGCATCAGGTTCGGCAGATCCCGGACCATGCGCTTCATGATCTGCTGGCGCAGTTCGCGCTTCATCTGGCCGCCCAACGCGGCGTTGATCGTCATCGGCTTGGTCACGTCGATCCCGCGCTCCGAGGACCAGGAGTTCAGATACGCGGTGCTGCGCTGCTTGAGATTGCCGGGCGGCCGCAGACCGTAGACCTCGTGGAGCTCGGCGATCAGCTTCAGCTCGATCGCGGCGACGCCGGTGATCTCGGCGGCGAGCTCCGTGGGCATCGCGGGCGGCACCGGCAGCATCGCGGCCGCGCCGATCCCGGCGCCCACCGTGGACGTCCCGTTGGCCGCGCCCGCGACGAGCTTGTCCGCGAGCTGCTCGGCGGTGAGACCGGGGAACTGACTACGGAGGGTCGCGAGATCCCGTACGGGGACCCGCGGGGCGATGTCGATGATCCGGTCGGCGAGGTGGGCCAGGCCCGCCCTGGCCCTGCTGCCGCCCATGTGGGCGCCCTTCTGGACGCCCCTGATGACCCCGTCCCGAACGACCGCCGCTCGGCGCCTTGCGGCGGGCGCGGGAGCGTCCACCGGCGCCGGGGCGTCGGTCGGTACCGGGGCATCGGCCGGCGTCAGATCGCCGGCATGCGCAAAGGCGCCTGTCGGCGCTGTGGCGGGCGCCCGCTCGAGCGAGGCTGATCCTGGTCGGGAAGAGCCCCGCTCGTCGTCACGCACGCCTTCAGGGCCGTCTGAGGGCCCTACGTCCGCTCCCCGCGAGAGGAAGCGGCGCTTCCAAGGAGGGGTCGAGCCAGTCACGGCCGACCCTGCCTCAGTCGCAGTCGCGGCAGATCGGCTGACCGTTCTTCTCTCGGGCCAGCTGACTGCGGTGGTGCACCAGGAAGCAGCTCATGCAAGTGAACTCGTCCTGCTGCTTGGGCAGCACCCGGACGGCCAACTCCTCGTTCGAGAGGTCGGCTCCGGGCAGTTCGAGGCCTTCCGCGGCCTCGAATTCGTCTACGTCGACGGACGACGTGGACTTGTCGTTCCGGCGAGCCTTCAGTTCTTCAAGGCTGTCCGAGTCGACGTCGTCGTCGGTCTTGCGTGGGGTGTCGTAATCCGTTGCCATGTCGCTCTCCCCCTCTGGGTGTCTGCGGTGTCTCAGCGCACGTAACGCGTGAGAGGCCGGACTTGTGCCCGACCTGAGGCGGAGATTTTGCCTCACATCAAGGTCTGTTACTCAATCGACACCCAACCGGACACCTCAAGAGTGATCGGCTTGGATGGCGAACGGGACCGTACACGGTCCCAATGCCGCACTTCAAAGGGCCCCACCGTGTACTTCCCGTGATCTCGACCCCCGAAAACCCGGATTTTCCCGGCTTTCCGACGGCCTGCGTGACCACGGAGAGTAGATGGCCGGAAATTCGCCCTTGTGATCGATCACACATGAGCCTCCCGGATGGGTGACCAGAAAATTCCGCGCAAAGCGAACATCGCCACGCGTTGGCGACATGGTCTCAGATCGGCAGGGTGACGCGCATCACGAGCCCACCCCCCTCACGCGGCTCCGCGACGATGTGACCACCGTGGGCACGGGCCACCGACCGGGCGATCGAAAGGCCGAGGCCCACGCCCTTGTCGCTGCCCGTGCGCTCCGTACGCAGCCGGCGGAACGGCTCGAAAAGATTGTCGATCTCGTACGCCGGCACCACCGGCCCCGTGTTCGAGACCACCAGCACCGCCTGGCCGTGCTGCACCTGCGTCGTGACCTCGACCCAGCCGTCCTCCGGCACGTTGTAGCGCACCGCGTTCTGGACGAGGTTCAGGGCGATCCGCTCGAGCAGGACGCCGTTGCCCTGGACGACCGCCTCGGCGCGCTTCCCGCGGATGAGCACCCCCTTGGCCTCGGCCTCGGCGTGCACCTGGTCGACAGCCTGCGAGGCGACCTCGGCGAGGTCCACGGGCTTGCGCTCCACGATCTGGTTGTCGCTGCGGGCGAGCAGGAGCAGGCCCTCGACCAGCTGTTCGCTGCGCTCGTTCGTCGCGAGCAGCGTCTTGCCCAGTTGCTGCAGCTCGACCGGCGCGGCGGGGTCGGAGAGGTGCACTTCGAGGAGTGTGCGGTTGATCGCGAGCGGGGTGCGCAGTTCGTGCGAGGCGTTCCCGACAAAGCGCTGCTGGGCGGTGAAGGCCCGCTGCAGCCGCTCCAGCATGTCGTCGAAGGTGTCCGCCAGCTCCTTCAACTCGTCGTCCGGGCCGTCCAGTTCGATTCGCCGGGACAGGTCCGAGCCCGCCACCGCGCGCGCGGTGCGGGTGATCCGGCCGAGCGGCGAGAGCACCCGACCCGCCATCGCGTAGCCGAAGGCGAAGGCGATGATGGCGAGGCCGAGCAGGGCGAGCAGGGAGCGGCTGAGCAGGTCGTCCAGGACGGCCTGGCGCTGATGGTCGATGCACGCGCTGATCGCGTCGTTGAACGTGGTGAGCGGGATGTTGCTCGCGTTGACGCCAGGGCAGTTGTCGCTGGTGACCTTGATGTCGGTGCCGCCGACGATCTTGAAGAGCGGCGCGGAGCCGGTGTTCAGCGCCTGCGCCGCGAGCAGATAGATGATCGACAGCAGCAGGATGCCGGCGATCAGGAACATGCCGCCGTACAGCAGGGTGAGTCGTATCCGGATGGTCGGGCGCAGCCAGGGGAACGGCGGCTCCTGCCTTCGCGGGTCCCAGGTGGGCTTCGGGGGCGCCGTCGGCGGCGCGGGAGTCGTGGCCACCGCGGATCAGATCCGGTAGCCGGAGCCGGGCACGGTGACGATCACCGGGGGCTCGCCGAGCTTGCGGCGCAGGGTCATCACGGTGACGCGCACGACGTTGGTGAAGGGGTCCGTGTTCTCGTCCCAGGCCTTCTCCAGGAGCTGCTCCGCGGAGACGACGGCGCCCTCGCTGCGCAGCAGCACCTCCAGGACGGCGAACTCCTTGGGCGCGAGCTGGACTTCCTTGCCGTCGCGGAAGACCTCACGGCGGTTCGGGTCGAGCTTGATCCCGGCGCGCTCCAGCACGGGCGGCAGCGGCACGCTCGTACGGCGTCCAAGGGCACGCACGCGTGCCGTCAGCTCGCTGAACGCGAACGGCTTCGGGAGGTAGTCGTCGGCGCCGATCTCCAGGCCCTCGACACGGTCGCTGACGTCGCCGGACGCGGTGAGCATCAGCACGCGTGTGGGCATGCCCAGCTCGACGATCTTGCGGCAGACGTCGTCGCCGTGCACGAGCGGGAGGTCGCGGTCGAGGACGACCACGTCGTAGTCGTTGACGCCGATGCGCTCCAAGGCGGCCGCACCGTCGTACACGACGTCGACGGCCATGGCCTCCCGGCGCAGTCCGGTGGCCACCGCATCGGCGAGCAGCTGCTCGTCCTCGACGACGAGTACGCGCACGTCGCTTGTCCTTCCTCTGTCCACCCGCGTAGCGCCTCTTCGGCGCACGCGGGCAGGATCTTCACGGGTGAGAGCCTCCATCCTGCCCTTTTCGGCCATAAACCGGCTGTAAGGCGGGTGGGACGCAGGGTGGGAGGCAGCCGGTACGACGGTCCCGGGGCCGGGGAATACGAGATTTTCCTGTCGGGTTGAGGTTTCCGCGGAAGGGAGCGGGGGGAGGACGGATTTACACCCCGCGATCACGCTCTGCTTTGGGCACGCCACCTTGTGGTACGCCCGGCCGCTTCCGCAGAGCGGGCGTGGGTGTCCGGCACCGTCGCCGCCCAGCACGGGCAGCGCTGGGCACCCATCCGGAGACGTGATCGCCCCTTCCGAACGGCACACCCCCGTGCCACCGACCCACGACCCAGGACGAGGGGGCGCAGCATGGACGCATTCACCGCAGGACTTCTGCAGCGCATAAGGGCAACCGAGTCCGACCTGACGCGGGCTCGCGAAACGGGCGACGACTTCCTCGCGGAGGTCGAGCAGGCCGAGCTCGACGACCTGCACCGCCTCGCCGCCGAGCACGGTGTGGAGGTCGGCGCGCGCGTCTGAGATCGGTTCGTACCAAAGCGGGGCCCCGGCATCGATCCAGTGCCGGGGTCCCGCTCTGTTGTTGTGCCTACGGTCGAGTGCAGGCGTCTGTTGTACGTACCGCCGAGCTCAGACGTCCTCAGTCATGCCAGGCGCCGAACTCCTCCAGCAGCTGCTGGAGGGGCTCGAAGACGCCCGGGGAGGCCGCCACCGCCAGATCGCCCGCGGGGCGCTCTCCGGGGCGCCCACCGGTCAGGGCGCCCGCCTCACGGGCGATCAGGTCGCCCGCCGCGAGGTCCCAGGGGTGGAGCCCGCGCTCGTAGTAGCCGTCGAGGCGGCCCGCCGCGACGTCACAGAGGTCGACCGCCGCCGAGCCGCTGCGCCGGATGTCGCGCAGCAGCGGGATCAGCCGCTGGGCGACGTCGGCCTGGTGGACCTTGACCTCGGTCACGTAGTTGAAGCCGGTCGAGACCAGGGCCTGGTCCAGGGGCGGTGACGGACGGCAGGTCAGCCGTCGCTCGCCGACCCAGGCTCCGGTGGCCCGGGCGCCACGGCCGCGGACCGCGGAGTATGTCTCGCCGCGCATCGGTGCCGCGACGACTCCGACGACGGTCTCGCCGTCCTGTTCGGCCGCGATGGACACGGCCCAGGTCGGCAGCCCGTACAGGTAGTTCACCGTGCCGTCGAGCGGGTCGATGACCCAGCGGATGCCGCTGGTGCCCTCCGTGGCGGCGCCCTCCTCGCCGAGGAAGCCGTCGGCGGGGCGGCGCGTGGAGATCAGGTCGGTGATCAGCTTCTCGGCGGCGATGTCCATCTCGGTGACGACGTCGATCGGGCTGGACTTGGTGGCGGCGACCGCGAGGTCCGCCGGGCGGCCGTCCCGCAGCAGCTCACCGGCGCGGTGGGCGGCCTCGTGCGCGAGCTGAAGCAGTTCGGTGTGCAGGGGCTGGGTCACGGGGCTCCTCATGCGTACGGGCTGTCGGCGCCCGCGGCGGCGGGCTTGGGGGCGCGGGCCGGGCAGCAGCCCACCGGGCACAGGTCCCGGCCGGCACCGAGCGCTCCGAGGGCGCACGGGGTCACCTGGCGGCCGTTCTCGGTCGCGGCACGCTCCAGGACGAGGTCACGGATCGCTGCGGCGAACCGCGGGTCGGCGCCCACGGTGGCCGAGCGGCGCACCGGCAGACCCAGCTCCTCGGCCTTGGCCTTCGCCTCCGTGTCGAGGTCGTACAGCACCTCCATGTGGTCCGAGACGAACCCGATGGGGGCCATCACGACGGCCGGAACCCCGGCGCCGTGCAGCTCCTCCAGGTGGTCGCAGATGTCGGGCTCCAGCCACGGGATGTGCGGGGCTCCGGAGCGCGACTGGTAGACGAGCTGCCAGGGGTGCTCGATCCCGGTCTCCTCGCGCACGGCGTCGGCGACCAGCCTCGCCACGTCCAGGTGCTGCTTGACGTACGCGCCGCCGTCGCCGTGGTCCTCGACCGGGCCGGAGGTGTCGGCCGCCGCGTCGGGGATGGAGTGCGTCGTGAAGGCGAGGTGTGCGCCCTCGCGTACGTCCTCGGGCAGTTCGGCGAGGGACTTCAGGACGCCCTCGATCATGGGCTCCACGAAGCCGGGGTGGTTGAAGTAGTGGCGCAGCTTGTCGACCTTCGGCAGCTCCAGGCCTTCGGCTTCGAGCGTGGCCAGGGACTCGGCGAGGTTCTCGCGGTACTGGCGGCAGCCCGAGTACGACGCGTACGCGCTGGTGGCGAGGACAAGGATGCGGCGGCGGCCATCGGCGACCATGTCGCGCAGGGTGTCGGTCAGATACGGCGCCCAGTTGCGGTTGCCCCAGTACACGGGCAGGTCCAGGCCGTGGTCCGCGAAGTCCTTGCGGAGGGCGTCGAGCAGGGCGCGGTTCTGGTCGTTGATGGGGCTGACCCCGCCGAAAAGGAAGTAGTGCTGCCCCACTTCCTTGAGCCGTTCCTTGGGGATGCCGCGCCCGCGCGTCACGTTCTCCAGGAACGGAACGACTTCGTCCGGGCCTTCCGGGCCGCCGAACGAGAGCAGCAGCAGGGCGTCGTAGGGAGTGGCATCGAGCGCATCTGGCATACCTCCGATCCTGCCATCCGGCGCCGACGACCAGGATCCCGGCCTGCGCCCGAGCGTGCTTTCAGGGTTTTCTGACCCGTAAGCTGTATCGGCCACCTTCACGCCTTACCGAAGTTCGGACCGCCCGTGGTGACAGGGCGGCCGAGCCGAGCCGACCGGAGTCCTCCGTGCCCAGCCCGTACCGCGCCCTGTTCGCCGCCCCCGGCTCCAAGGGCTTCTCCGCCGCGGGCTTCGTCGGCCGGATGCCGCTGTCGATGATGGGCATCGGCGTGGTGACGATGATTTCCCAGCTCACCGGGCGGTACGGGCTCGCGGGCGCGCTGTCGGCGACCATGGCCCTGGCGGCCGCGGCGCTGGGCCCGCAGGTCTCACGCCTGGTGGACCGGTACGGGCAGCGGCGGGTCCTGCGCCCCGTCACCCTGTTCGCACTGGCCGCATCCGCCGGGCTGCTGCTCGCGGCGCACTTCGAGTGGCCGGACTGGGTGCTGTTCGTCTGCTCGGCCGGCATCGGCTGCGTACCCAGCATCGGCGCGATGGTCCGGGCCCGCTGGGCGGCCCTCTACCGGGACACGCCGCAGTTGCACACCGCGTACTCCTTCGAGTCCGTGGTCGACGAGATCTGCTTCATCTTCGGACCGATCATCTCCATCGGCCTGTCCACGGTCTGGTTCCCGGAGGCCGGGCCGCTGCTCGCCGCCTGCTTCCTCGCGGCCGGTGTCTTCTGGCTGACGGCCCAGCGCGGCACCGAGCCGGTGCCGCACCCGCGCGAGCAGCACACCAGCGGTTCGGCGCTGGCCTCGGCCGGACTCCAGGTCCTGGTGGCCACGTTCGTGGCGACCGGGGCGATCTTCGGGGCCGTCGACGTGGTCACCGTGGCCTTCGCCGAGGAGCAGGGCCACAAGGGCGCCGCGAGCGTCGTCCTGGCCCTGTACGCGGCGGGTTCCTGCGTGGCGGGAGCGGTGTTCGGACTGCTGCGCTTCGCGGGGGCGCCCGAACGCCGGTGGCTGCTGGGCATATGCGCGATGTCCGTGAGTATGATCCCCCTCCTACTGGTCGGAAACTTGCCGTTTCTGGCTGTGGCGCTGTTCGTTGCGGGGCTGTCCATCGCTCCCACGATGATCACGACGATGTCCCTCATCGAACAGCACGTACCACGCGCGAAACTGACCGAAGGCATGACCTGGGTGAGCACCGGACTCGCGGTCGGGGTCGCGCTCGGATCCTCCGTGGCCGGCTGGGTGATCGACGCCGCCGGCGCGAAGGCCGGGTACGGGGTTCCGGCGGTGTCCGGGGCCGTCGCGGTCGCGGTGGGTTTCCTCGGGTATCGCCGGCTGAGCAGGCCGGTTCCGCAGCGGGAGGGGACCCATGAGCACCACAGTGAGCGGGAAGAGCGGCACGTGGCGTAACTGGGCGGGGAACGTCACCGCCCGTCCCGTACGGGAGGTCACCCCTGCCTCGGTCGAGGAACTTTCCGCCGCCGTACGGAAGGCCGCGGAAGACGGCCTGAAAGTGAAGGCCGTCGGTACCGGGCACTCCTTCACGGCCGCCGCCGCGACCGATGGCGTATTGATCCGCCCTCAACTGTTGACCGGCATCCGCCGCATTGATCGCGAGGCCGGCACCGTCACTGTTGAGGCGGGTACCCCGCTCAAGCGTCTGAACATGGCTCTCGCGCGCGAGGGGCTGTCGCTCACGAACATGGGCGACATCATGGAGCAGACGGTTTCGGGGGCGACCAGCACCGGAACGCACGGCACGGGCCGCGACTCGGCCTCGATCGCCGCGCAGATCAAGGGACTTGAGCTGGTCACGGCGGACGGCTCGGTCCTCACCTGCTCGGAGAAGGACAATCCCGAGGTCTTCGCGGCCGCCCGCGTCGGCATAGGCGCCCTGGGGATCGTCACGGCGATCACCTTCTCCGTGGAGCCGATATTTCTGCTCACCGCCCGCGAGGAGCCGATGACCTTCGACAAGGCCACCGCCGACTTCGACGAACTCTTCACCGAGAACGAGCACTTCGAGTTCTACTGGTTCCCGCACACCGGCAACTGCAACACCAAGCGCAACAACCGCAGCGTCGGTCCCGAGAGGCCGATCGGGCAGCTGAGCGGCTGGATCGAGGACGAGTTCCTCTCCAACGGCGTCTTCCAGGTGGCCAATCTGCTCGGTCGCGCCGTGCCCGCCACCATCCCGACGATCGCGAAGATCTCCAGCCGAGCGCTGTCCGCGCGGACCTACACCGACATTCCGTACAAAGTCTTCACTTCTCCGCGCCGGGTGCGCTTCGTGGAGATGGAGTACGCCGTCCCGCGCGAGGCCCTGGTCGAGACGCTGCGTGAGCTGAAGAGGATGGTCGAACGCTCACCTCTTCGAGTCAGCTTCCCCGTCGAGGTCCGCACGGCCCCCGCCGACGACATCGCGCTCTCCACCGCGTCCGGACGGGACAGCGCGTACATCGCCGTCCATATGTTCAAGGGCACCCCCTATCAGGCGTACTTCACCGCCGCCGAGCGGATCTTCACCGCGCACGACGGCCGCCCGCACTGGGGCAAGGTGCACACGCGTGACGCGGAGTACTTCCGCAAGGTGTATCCGCGCTTCGGTGAGTTCACTGCCCTGAGGGGGCGACTCGACCCGGATCGGCGCTTTGGGAACGACTACTTGCGTCGGGTGCTGGGTCCGTAGGCGCGCCGGTCGTGGGCGTCGGAGTGCCGGCCGGCGCCTGCGAGGCTGCACTGGAACTCGGCGTCGGCGTCGTGGCACTGCCGTCGTCCTCGGCGGCGCCGTCCTCGGTGGCAGCGGCGCCACCGTCGCCGGAGGGCTGCTGCGACGATCCGGCCGAAGGCGTCGTCGTACGGGAAGTAGTGGGCTCCGGCGTGGAGCCGGACCCGGAACCGGCGCTGGAGCCGCTCCCCTTCAGGGCGTCACCGACTGTGGTGCTCTTCCCGTCGCCACTGAAACTCTGCCCCGACACCGTCTCGTACGTGGTGATGCCCGCCATGGTGACACCGAAGACGAGCGCCGCGGCGAGCACCGGCCGCTTCCAGCTCTTGACCCGAGCCCGATAGACGGTCCCTTCGGTGAACTCCCCCACGGCGGGCGCCTGCTCGGTCCTCGGCTTGGCCTGGATCGTCACATCGCGTATCTGCTCGCCCGTGCGCTTGAAGAAGTGCTGGAAGACGGTGCCCCCGCAGGTGGCGATCGCGCTCACCACGCCGGCGCCCAGGATCGTCCCGTACACCCCGAAGTAGGAGGCGAGTTTGGCCGCCACCACCGCGGCGACGGCACTGCCCGCCACTTGCGGAACGCTCAGATCCACCCACTTCTTCTTCGGCTCCTCCTGGACATCCGACTTCTCACGCATCCCCGGACCTTGCCTACCTTTCCCGTACTTGATCGACCGACAGCACGAGAAGGGGACGTACGGGCGAAACAAAAAGTTCCGTTTCCGATGATTACGTGAAATGTGCCACGTTTCCTGGTCACGAAAAGTGCACATCGGGCGGCCAACTACCACCCCCCGCTAGAAGTTGGGCGGCGCGCCGATCCACGCACGTGGCCCGAATGGAGTACTGTTGCCAGCCCTGGGTCCGGACTCCCGCCAGGGTGTCCGGGGCCTTGCAGGACCGCCGGGAGGGGGCTCGTTGCACAGGGTGATGGAGTTCGTCACTTAGCGTTGCAAATAGGTAACCGTGCCATAACGGCGATCCCGGGCCTGTGCCCGACACGCCGGGCAACTGGGCAAGGTTGTGGCAGGCTGCACCCGGGCAGGCCACACTCGACTAGCGGAAGCAGCGACGCACGTGACGTCGGCAGGCACCACCCGGGAGGTCCCCATGCCGGAACTGCGTGTCGTGGCCGTCTCTAACGACGGCACACGGCTGGTGCTGAAGGCTGCGGACAGTACGGAGTACACGCTTCCGATTGACGAGCGTCTGCGCGCCGCTGTACGCGGCGACCGTCCCCGCCTCGGCCAGATCGAGATCGAGGTGGAGAGCCATCTCCGCCCCCGAGACATCCAGGCGCGGATACGCGCAGGCGCCTCCGCGGAGGAAGTCGCCCAGCTCGCCGGAATCCCCGTCGACCGGGTGCGCCGCTTCGAGGGCCCCGTCCTCGCCGAGCGCGCCTTCATGGCCGAACGGGCCAGGAAGACTCCCGTCCGCCGCCCCGGCGAGAACGCCGGACCCCAGCTCGGCGAGGCCGTCCAGGAGCGGCTACTGATCCGGGGGGCCGAGAAGGACACCGTCCAGTGGGACTCGTGGCGTCGCGACGACGGCACCTGGGAAGTGCTGCTGGTCTACCGGGTCGCCGGCGAACCGCACTCGGCGAGCTGGACCTACGACCCGCCCCGGCGACTCGTCCAGGCCGTCGACGACGAGGCGCGCTCGCTGATCGGCGAGTCCGACGACCTCGCGGCGTCGCCCGAGCCGAGCTTTCCGTTCGTCCCGCGCATCGCACGGCTGCCCCGGGATCGCCCGCTGGATCGCGCCCTGGACCGGCAGATGGAGCGGCCGAGCCTGCCGGCGCCGCCCCCCGAGCCGGTCGAGGAGAGCGCGGGCGACCGCGATTCACTCACCAGCCTCCTGGAGGCGGTGCCCAGCTTCCGGGGCGACATGGTGGTGCCCGAGCGGCCCTCCACCACGGAACGTCCGGCCCCGGAGGAGCCTCCCGCCGAACCCGAGGCGGAAGAGCCCCCGGCTCCCGCGGCCTCGGCCGGTTCCGCCTACGCGGACGTGCTGATGCCTCGCTCGGTCGGCAGCCACCGCGACCGCCTGGTCGGTGCGACCGACCGCCAGGCCGAGGCCGACGGCGTCCGCCCGGGCCGTAGAGCAGCGGTACCGAGCTGGGACGAAATCGTCTTCGGGACGCGGCGCAAGAAGCAGGAGTAGCGCGGGAACAGGCGACAGCGGGTCACCCGTACGAGCGATGGGGCGTGCACCGGACCGGTGCACGCCCCATCGTCTTCACGGCCCGCGCCCCGTCGTCGTCACGCCCGCACGCCCCTCGTCGTCACCGCCGGCGCACGCCGCATCGTCGTCACCACCGGCGCGCGCCGCATCGTCAGCACCGGGGATCGGGCCCGATCCTCGTCACTGCGGGTCGGGGCCCACGGCGACCGGACGGCTTCCGCCCCGGGACCACTCCGACCAGGAACCCACGTACAGCGCGGCCGGGATGCCCGCGACGGCGAGCGCCAGCACCTCATGGGCAGCGGAGACTCCCGAGCCGCAGTACACGCCGACCTCGCCAGTGCCGGTCGCGCCGAGGGATTTGAAGCGGTCGGCGAGCTCGGCGGCCGGCCGGAACCGGCCGCCCTCCGTGACGTTCTCCGTGGTCGGCGCGGAGACCGCGCCCGGGATGTGCCCGCCGACGGGGTCGATCGGCTCGACCTCGCCCCGGTAACGCTCACCGGCCCGGGCGTCGAGCAGCAGTCCCGTACGGGCGAGCGCTGCGGCCCCGTCCGCGTCGAGCAGCGGCCGGGCACCCGGCACCGGCACGAAACTTCCGGCCGCGGGCGTCGGGACCTCGGTGGACACCGGCCCACTCCAGCCGGCCAGCCCGCCGTCGAGCACCCGTACCGACGGATGCCCCGTCCAACCCAGCATCCACCAGGCGCGCGCGGCGGCCCACCCGACGCCACCGTCGTACACGACGACATCGCGGTCCGCGGACACCCCGGCGGCCCGCATCGCCGGGCCGAAGACCTCGAGGTCGGGCAACGGATGGCGGCCACCGTCGCCCGGCTTCCCGGCCAGTTCGGCGTCCAGGTCGATGAAGACCGCACCGGGGATGTGCCCCGCCTCGTAGGCGGCCCGACCGTCGAAGGGGGCGGCCCCGGCGGCCGTGGCCGTGGAGAGCTGCCAGCGGATGTCGAGCACGACCGGCGGGTTCGGCCCGGCCAGCTCGCTCGCGAGTTCGGATGCGGAAATGATGACGTTCATGGCCACCATCCTTGCGCACGGGGTGGCCGCGGCGCCCAGGTCCGACTACTGTGCTCGGCCGGACACGTCCGATCACGAGGCGTACGGGATCGGGCACATGCTGTACAGCCGATGGACACCCTGCGGCAATGGCGCGGAAACGGACGGGAACCCGCAAATCAGGCATCCTCCGGCCGTGGACCGCGCATGACGGCGCGGCCGGAACGCACGGGGTGACGGGTGGTGCGAGCATCGGCACGGGGCGCGCACGCACGCGGCTGTGATACGCGTGTCGGTAGGCGGAAGGTGAACGGCCACCGCAAGGGGCCGAGGAGAGAGTGACGATGACCGAGGCACGGGAGTCGGCCGGCCCGAACAGCACCACGCACGCTCGGCACGCGCCCGGCGTACCCTGCTGGGTAAGCCTGATGGCGCACGGGATGGCCACGACCCAGGACTTCTACCGGGAACTGTTCGGCTGGGAGTTCCAGCCCGGACCACAGCAACTCGGCCCGTACGTACGAGCCCTGCTCGACGGCCACGAGGTGGCGGGAATCGGACAACTACCGCCGGACCGGCATCTGCCGATCGCCTGGACGCCGTATTTCGCCTCGGAGGACGTGAACCAGACCGCCGAATCGGTACGGCACTGCGGCGGCACCGTGGGCGTGGGTCCGCTGGACGCCGGCGAGGCCGGCCGGCTGTTGATCGCCTCGGACCCGACGGGTGCCGTCTTCGGGGTCTGGCAGGCGGCGGCCCATCTGGGCACCGGGATCCACGGGGTGCACGGCAGCCCCGCCTGGATCGAGCTGCTGACCCGCGACACCGAGAGCGTCGTCAAGTTCTACCAGGGGGTCTTCGGCCACGAACAGGAGCCGGTCGTCTCGGCCGACTTCGACTATCTGACCCTCAACGTCGGCGGCCGCCCGGTGGCCGGTATCCACGGCGTCGGGCACGGCCTGCCGCGCGACCGGGGCCCGCACTGGCTGACGTACTTCGAGGTCGCGGACGTGGACGACGCCGTCGTCCGGGTCACCGACCTCGGCGGGCACCTCCTCAAGGCCGCACACGACTCGGCGTACGGGCGGGTGGCCACGGTGGCGGATCCGGAGGGCGCGGTGTTCTCGGTGATCCACACCGTGCGCTGAGCCGGTGACCCAGAATCGGCGGGATCAGGCGGAGGCGATCGGCAGCACGTCCGGCGACAGGGCGCCCGCATGGGCTGTGGCGGCGGTCATCCGGCGGCGGTGGTGTCGGCGGCACAGGACCTCGTAGCCGATGTCCTCCGCCTGGTTGACGTCGCCGACGACCACTTGGGCACCCTCGACGACCATTTCACCGCCTATCGTGCGGGCGTTGTGGGTGGCGCGGGCGCCGCACCAGCACAGGGCCTCGACCTGGAGGACCTCGACCCGGTCGGCCAGCTCCACGAGGCGCTGGGAGCCCGGGAAGAGCTTGGAGCGGAAGTCGGTGGTGATGCCGAAGGCGAAGACGTCGACGCCCAGGTCGTCGACCACACGGGCCAGTTGGTCGATCTGCCCGGGAGCCAGGAACTGCGCCTCGTCCGCGATCACGTAGTCCGCCCGGCCGCCCTGGGAGAGATGGTCGACGAGATACGCGTACAGGTCCTGGTCGTCCGCGACCTCCACCGCGTCCGTGACCAGGCCCAGCCGCGAGGAGAGCTTGCCCTCGCCCGCACGGTCGTCACGCGTGAAGATCATGCCCTGCAAGCCCCGGGCCGAGCGGTTGTGCTCGATCTGGAGAGCCAGCGTCGACTTCCCGCAGTCCATCGTTCCGGAGAAGAACACCAGCTCGGGCATGGCGAGTTGAGCACCTTTCGGCAAGAAGGGGAGGTGGGGAGGCAGGGAGGTGGGATCAGGAACGGACTTCCAGGAGCGGCACATGCTGCTCCACCGGTGTCATCGAACCGTGGTTGCCGACCATCGCCGACTCCTTCGGCTCGCGCTCGGTGGCGATGATCAGCACATCGTCCTGTGCCGCCGCGACGACATCGCCGATCCGGGCGTACACCCGCTCGTCGATGTGCGGGCCGAACCAGCCCGCCGCGATGGCCTCGTCTCGCGACGCCACCCAGAACTGTTCACCGAGCACCTCGCGCCAGCAGGTCAGGACATCCGCCTCGGCGCCCTGCACGGCGTAGACGTGCCGGGCGCGGCCTTCGCCGCCGAGTAGGGCGACCCCGGCGCGCAGCTCCCAGTCCTCGTCGAAGTCGATGCGGTGCTGCTCGTCGAAGGGGATGTCGATCATGCCGTGGTCGGCGGTGACGTACAGCGCCGTGCGGGACGGCAGTTGCTCCGCGAGGCGCTGGACCAGGCGGTCGACATACATCAGCTGGCCGCGCCAGGGGTCCGAGTCGACGCCGAAGCGGTGGCCCTTGCCGTCCACCTCGGCGTAGTACGTATAGACCAAGGAGCGGTCGCCCGCGGCGAGTTGCTGGGCCGCGAGGTCCATGCGCTCCTCGCCGCTCAGACGCCCGTGGAACGTTCCGCCACTGAGGGCGACCTTGGTCAGTGGGGTGCTCTGGAAGGCGGGGGACGAGACCTGGGCGGTGTGCACGCCGGCCGCGTGCGCCAGCTGGAAGACCGTGGGATACGGCTGCCAGGCGCGCGGCTCCGTCCACGGGTTCCAGCGCAGCTGGTTCATCAGCTCGCCGGTCTTCGGGTTGCGCGCGGTGTAGCCGGGCAGGCCGTGCGCGCCGGGCGGCAAGCCGGTGCCGACGGAGGCGAGGGAGGTCGCGGTGGTCGCCGGGTAGCCGGCGGTGATCGGCCGCCCGGTGCCCCCGCGAGAGGACGCCAGGAGTGACGTCATGAAGGGGGCCTCGTCGGGGTGCGCCTTCAGCTGCTCCCAGCCGAGACCGTCGATCAGAAAGACGCAGTTCCGATCGGCTCCGGTCAGCTCCGGTATGGCGGCGGTCATGCCGGGCACCGCCATGCCCGCGGCGAGCGTGGGCAGCAGGTCAGCGAGCGAACCGGCGCCGTACTCGGGGACGGGTGCGGAGTCGAGTGCGAGTGGTTCCGGGTGATCCCAGGTCGGCAGGGCCATCAGCGCGTGGTGTCCGCGGTCGCCTCGGAGAGGGACTGGGCGAAGGCGAGGGCCTGGCGCACCGTCTCCGGGCCGTCACCGGCCTCACTGACGCGTAGGCTCAGGTCGTCCGCCGTCGAATTGCCCGTGTAGCCGTGGTCCGCCTCGCAGTTGGGGTCGCCGCAGGCCGCGGGCTCCAGGTCGATGCGGGAGACCGCGCCCCAGCCGATGGTCAGGACGACCTCGCGGGGCAGGGTGCCCGGCTTGTACGACTCGGGGTTGGCGACGACACGGCTGACGACGACCGACGAGATCCGGCCGATCTTCACGGACTCCGTCGACGTCGTGGCGTACGGCGTCGGCGAGGTGGTGTCCGCCGCTTGCTCGTCGGTGTGGCTCACGATGAAGCGATTGTCGGTGAGGACGAGCACCGTGACATGCCGACGCACTTCGTTCGCGTCGAACGTGGTCTCCTGGTGGACCAGGTACGACCGGATGGTCTCGCCGCCGATCGCGGCCTCCACCGCCTCGGCCACGAGGGCCGGGTAGTAGCCGCTGCGCTCGATCGCCGCTCGCAGCCCCTGGGTCGTCGTACTGGTCTTGGCCATGACGTCCATCCTACGGTGGCCCACTGACTGCGAGGCACCGCTCGCGGTGTCTGTCGTGGACGGATCAGATACGAACCGGGCACACCTCAGGCATGCGTCGAGCGCGCGTCGGGCACCCATCAAGCGCGACCCGGCCGATCCGGCGCGGCTCAGACGACCGGAAGCGTCCGCGGGCCGAGGTCGTCGCGGACGGGCGCGCGGGCCAGCCGTACGGTGGCGCCGAGCACGCTCAGGCCGCTCGTGGCGACCACCACGGGCTCCAAGGAGACGGCCACGACCTCCGGGTGGTCGTCGACCAGCCGCGACACCCGCAGCATCAGCTCTTCGAGGGCCGCCGTGTCGACCGGTGCCGAGCCGCGCCAGCCGAACAGGAGCGGCGCAGTCCGGATCGACCGGACCAACGAGGTCGCGTCCCGGTCGGTGACCGGAATCAGCCGGTGGGCCGTGTCTCCGAGCAGGTCCGACGCGGCGCCGGCCAGCCCGAACGACAGCACCGCTCCGGCCGCCGGATCGATGACGGTTCGTACGACCGTGTCGACGCCACGCGGTGCCATGCCCTGCACGACCGGGCGCAGCTCCGTCGGCGTCCCGAAGAGGTCGGTCAACTCCGCGTACGCCCTGCGCAATTGCTCCTCGTCCGCCAGATCCAGGCGTACGCCGCCCAGGTCGGCGCGGTGGCGCAGGTGCGGGGCGGTGGCCTTGAGGGCCACGGGGTAGCCGAGGGTGTGCGCGGCCGCGGCGGCCTCGTCGGGCGTGGGCGCGGGCAGCGCACGGCGTACGTCGATGCCGTACCGCCCGAGCAGGGCGCAGGCGTCCTGTGTACCGAGCGTCAGCCCCTCGCCCCGGGCGAGCAGATGGTCGATCTGCTCGGCGGCGCCCTTCTCGTCGATGTCCTCGTACTCGGGCACCTTGCCGGGCTGGGCCGCCTCCCGCCGCCACTGGCCGTACTTCACCGCCTCGGCGAGGGCACGGACGGCGCGCTCGGCGGCGGGGTAGGCGGGGATGAGGCGGGCTTCGTCAGGAGCTTCCACCGCGGCGGGCGGGTGTTCCTCGGGGCCGGGCCGGCGGGCATCGGCCGAGGCTGCGGGTGCGGGTGCCGTCGCCTGCGGCGCCGTACTGGCGGCAGCGGAGAGGGCCTCGGCGAGACCGCCCAGCTCCACATGGACCACGAGCACCGGCTTCTCGGGAGCCACCGCGGCTGCCGAGCGGAGCGCCTGTGCCAGGGCCTCGTCCGCCGCCGACGTCTCCCCCACCGCCGGGATGGCGGTCACCACCACGGCGTCGCACCCGTCGTCGGCCAGGGCTGTCGACAGCGCGCGCCGGAAGTCCTCCGCCGAAGCTCCCGTGGTCAGGTCCAGCGGCGGCGACGGGCGCAGTCCCTCCGCGAGACAGGCGTCGAACGTCAGCAGCCCCAGCGACTCCGAGTTCCCGAGGATCGCCACCCGGGGGCCCGGAGGGAGCGGCTGGCGGGCCAGCAGCAGTCCCGCGTCGACCAGCTCGGTGATCGTGTCGACCCGGATCACCCCGGCCTGCCGCAGCAGGGCGGAGACGGTCGCGTGCGGCAGCCGCGTCGCCCGTACCGCGTGCCCCTGTGGAGCGGCCGCGTGCCGTGCGCCCTGCACCACGACCAGCGGTTTCGCCGCCGCGGTCCGCCGCGCGAGGCGCGTGAACTTGCGCGGGTTGCCGATGGATTCGAGGTACATCAGGGCGACGTCGGTGTCAGGGTCGTCGTACCAGTACTGGAGCACGTCGTTGCCGGACACGTCCGCCCGGTTCCCGGAGGAGATGAAGGTGGAGACGCCGGTCACGCCCGTGACGCCGCCGCCGCGCCGGTGCAGCCGGGACAGCAGCGCGATGCCGATCGCGCCGGACTGGGCGAACAGGCCTATCCGGCCGGGGCGCGGCATCTCGGGCGCGAGCGAGGCGTTGAGCCGCACGTCGGGGGAGGTGTTGATGACCCCGAAGGCGTTCGGGCCGATGATGCGCATCCCGTACGTACGCGCCTGACGGACGAGATCGCGCTGGCGCTCGCGCCCTTCGGCGCCGCTCTCGGCGTACCCGGCGGAGACGACCACGAGCCCCTGCACACCGTGCTCGCCACACTCGGCGACGACCTCGGGGACGTACCGCGTGGGTACGGCGACGACGGCGAGGTCGACGGGCTCCGCGATGTCGCGGATCGAGCGGTACGCGGGGACTCCGTCGAGTTCTTTCTCCTGGAGCGCCCTGTTCACCGCGTACAGGCGGCCGGTGAAACCGGCGTCGCGGAGGTTGGTGAGGACGCTGCGGCCCACCCCGCCGGGCACGCGGCCCGCGCCGATGACGGCGACCGAGCCGGGGGCGAGCAGCCGCTGCACGGACCGGGCCTCGGCGCGCTGCTCCCGCGCGCGCTGCACGGCGAGCGACCGGTCGGTCGGCTCGAGGTCGAACTCCAGGCGTACGACCCCGTCCTCGAAGTGCCGCTTCTGTTGGTACCCGGCGTCCGTGAACACCTTGATCATCTTGCTGTTGGCAGGCAGCACCTCGGCGGCGAAGCGGCGTATGTCACGTTCCCTGGCCACCGCCGCGATGTGTTCGAGGAGGGCCGAGGCGACGCCGCGCCCCTGGTGGGCGTCCTGCACGAGGAAGGCGACCTCGGCCTCATCGGCGGGGACGGGGGCAGGCAGGCCGTCGGCGTCAATCCGGTCATAGCGTACGGTGGCGATGAACTCGCCGCCGATCGTGGCCGCGAGTCCCACCCTGTCCACAAAGTCGTGGTGCGTGAAGCGGTGGACGTCCTTGGCGGACAGGCGCGGGTAGGGCGCGAAGAAGCGGTAGTACTTCGACTCGTCCGAGACCTGCTCGTAGAAGCTGACCAGGCGCTCTGCGTCGTCGACGGTAATGGGCCTGATGCGTGCGGTACCCCCGTCGCGCAGCACCACGTCGGCCTCCCAGTGGGAGGGGTACTCGTGCCGGTCCGACGAGGTCTGCATGGGCCCCAGAGTACGGCTCGCGTCGGACAACGGCGCGAGGCAGGCTAGGGGCACCGAAGTCGGATCCAGGCCGGGGTCCGACGCCGGGTCCGGGGCGGACCAACGCCCGCTCCGGACACGCTTCACGTTATGGAACACTGGTCTAGACAACCCTGAACACTGAAGGGCAGCATCACATGGCTGAGCGCCGCGTCAACGTCGGCTGGGCCGAGGGCCTCCACGCCCGTCCCGCCTCCATCTTCGTCCGGGCGGCCACGGCCTCCGGTATCCCCGTGACGATCGCCAAGACGGAGGGCAACCCCGTCAACGCGGCCTCCATGCTCGCGGTCCTCGGCCTGGGCGCCCAGGGCGGCGAGGAGATCGTCCTCGCTTCGGACGCCGAGGGTGCGGACGCCGCGCTCGACCGGCTGGCGAAGCTGGTGGCGGAGGGTCTCGAGGAGCTCCCCGAGACCGTCTGAGGAACAGCCCCTCCAGCGACGGTGGCGTTATTCGTCGCTGGATGGCGGAGTGTTCGCCGCTACGCAAAACACCACCCAGGAACAAATCGAAGGGCTCGTCCGGAATACCGGGCGAGCCCTTCGCCATTTCGTCTCCAGGGCAGCAAAAAGTAATCCCCGCGAATTACTCCTCTTTGTATACGGCCCCCGTGTTAATGACGCAGGCCCGTCATGTTTACGGGATGTTGCGAAGTCCTCACACGATCCTGGCGATCTCCCCCGGCGGGAAAGCGCAATCGGTGGGCGCCCGCCGCGCGCTCGGTGTGCAGCGCCGTGACCGCCCTGGCCCGCTCACTGTCGCCGCGCGCCACCGCGTCCACGATCCCGCCGTGCTCGGCCCAGGACTCGGCCGGATCGGCCGGCGCCTCGACCGCGTACATCCAGGCGATCTTGTGCCGCAGCTGAGCCAGCGTGGAGGTCAGTGCGGGGCTTCCGGAGGCCTGTGCGAGCGTCTCGTGGAACCAGCCGCCCAGCGAGCGCAGATCCTCGCTGTTGCCCCTCCTGGCCCGCTCCTGACCCAGTCTGACCAGGCCTCGAAGCACCTTGAGGTGGGCCTCGGTGCGGCGCTGCGCGGCCCTGGCGGCACCCAGCGGCTCCAGGAGCATGCGCATCTCCAAGAGATCGGCGGCCTCCTGCTCGGTGGGCTCCGCGACGCATGCGCCCGCGTGTCGACGGGTGAGAACGAAGCCCTCGGCCTCCAGGGTGCGCAGGGCCTCGCGCACCGGAACCCGCGAGACGCCGTAGCGGCGCGCGAGCAGTTCCTCGGTGAGCCGGCTGCCGCGCTCGTAGACACCCGCGACGATGTCGTCGCGGATCGCTGTGCATACCGAGTGCGCAGGAACACGCATGCCGGACCTCCGCTTTAATCCCCGTGAAACGCCGTCGATTGACGCTTGTTCAGTGACTCTATTGCAGAGACTCGGAATTTCCGATGGCGGGCCGGAATCCATGGATATTTTTTGGACAGAGTCGTTCGAAACGACGAAGCCCCGGCTGGGTGAGCCGGGGCTTCGGAAGTACTGCCGCAAGTCAGACGTTCACTCCGTGCGAGCGGAGGTAGGCGACGGGGTCGACGTCGGAGCCGTACTCCGCCGTCGTGCGGGCCTCGAAGTGGAGGTGCGGTCCGGTGGTGTTGCCGGTGGCTCCGGAGAGGCCTATCTGTCGGCCCGGGGTGACCGTCTGCCCCACGGAGACGGCGATGGACGACAGATGGCCGTACATCGTGTAAGTGCCGTCGTTCATCTTGATGACGATCTCGTTGCCGTAGGCGCCGCCCCAGCCGGCCGTGACGACGGTGCCGGAGCCGACCGCGTGGACCGAGGTCCCGGACGCCGCGTGGAAGTCGACGCCGGTGTGGCTGCCGGACGACCAGAGGCTGCCGCCGGCCTGGTAACCGGTGGAGACGTAGGAGCCGGTGATCGGCGGGACGAAGGAGTTCAGACGCTTGCGTTCGGCGGCGCGGGCGGCGCGCTCCTCCGCCTCACGCTCCTTCTTGGCCTCTTCCGCGGCCTGCTTCCGCGCGGCCTCCTCGGCCTGCTTCCGCGCTGCGGCCTCCTTGGCGGCGCGCTGCTGGGCGGCGGCCTGCGCGTCTATCTGCTCGGCGACCGAGTCACCGATCGAGACGGCCTGGGTCAGTCCAGTCCGGTCGGCGGAGGTGTCCGCGGCGAACGCCGGGGCGGCCAGGGTTCCGATGACACCGGTGCTGGTGAGCGCCGCGACGCCGACGGCGTTCGTGGTCGTGCGCTTCACGCGGCTCGGACGGCGGTGCTTCCCTGAGCCACAGGTGAACGCCATGTAGGGGCTGGTCCTTTCCTTCCTTCTCGCCTACCGGGTTAGCTGACGGGTTCGGAGCAGGAAGGTCTCCTACGGACCCCCTTCGGATCATGAAGGGCGTCCGATTCACCCCAGGGACTGCGTATGGGTCCCCGGCTCCCCTGGCTCGCGCCGTACGGGGACTCGGCGATGACTGTCCGGTGCCGCGGGCGCGGCGCACTGCCTGACGAACAGCCGGACCGACGCTAAACGGGACATCTTTCAATCAACAAACGGATCACGGCTTTTGTAGCGCATGCCACAGGGCAGACAGGCAACCTCCCTACCAATACGGACAAATGGGGGCCCAGGAGGCTCTGCGGCCTCCTGGGCCCCCATGGGCCGTGCTGTCCTACTCGGCGGTCACAACGCTCACTTCACCGATTCCCAGAGCCTTGACCGGCTCCTCGATCTGCGCGGCGTCACCCACCAGGATGGTCACCAGACGGTCCACCGGGAAGGCGCTCACGGCGGCCGCGGTGGCCTCCACGGTGCCGGTCGCGGCCAGCTGCCGGTACAGCGTCGCCTGGTAGTCGTCCGGCAGGTACTGCTCGACCTGGTCCGCGAGCGTGCTCGCCACCGCGGCCGCGGTCTCGAACTTGAGGGGCGCCACACCCACCAGGTTCTGTACGGCGATGTCGCGCTCGGCGTCCGTCAGGCCCTCGGCCGCGAGGGTGCGCAGCACCTTCCACAGGTCGTCGAGCGCCGGGCCGGTGTTCGGGGTGTCCACGGAGCCGCTGATCGCCAGCATCGCGATGCCCGTAGCCCCCCCGGAGGGAGAAGGCGCCGCGGCGCGCAGTACCTGGCCGAACGCCCGCACACCGTAGGTGTATCCCTTCTCCTCGCGCAGGACGCGGTCCAGGCGCGAGGTGAGGGTGCCACCGAGGCAGTACGTGCCGAGGACCTGGGCGGGCCAGACGCGGTCGTGCCGGTCGGCACCCACGCGTCCGATGAGCAGCTGCGTCTGGACCGCGCCGGGGCGGTCCACGATGATCACACGGCCGGTGTCGTCGGCGGTCACCGACGGCACGGGGCGCGGCTCGGCCGACGAGCCGCTCCAGGCGCCGAGCGTCTCCGCGAGCAGGGCTTCGAGGCCCACGTCGGTGAGGTCGCCGACGATCACCGCGGTGGCCGTGGCGGGGCGTACGTGCCGGTCGTAGAAGGCGCGTACGGCCGCCGAGTCGATCTTCTGGACGGTCTCCTCGGTGCCCTGGCGCGGGCGCGACATGCGCGAGGTGGCCGGGAACAGCTCCCTGGAGAGCTCCTTGGCGGCGCGGCGAGCCGGGTTGGCCGTCTCGTGCGGGATCTCGTCGAGCCGGTTGCGCACCAGCCGCTCGACCTCGCTCTCGGCGAACGCCGGTGCCCTGAGAGCGTCGGCGAGCAGACCGAGCGCCTTGGGCAGCCGCGACACGGGCACCTCGAGCGACAGCCGCACACCGGGATGGTCGGCGTGCGCGTCGAGCGTGGCGCCGCAGCGCTCCAGCTCGGCGGCGAACTCCTCGGCGGAGAGCTTGTCGGTGCCCTCGGAGAAGGCGCGCGCCATGATCGTGGCAACGCCGTCGAGGCCCGCGGGCTCGGCCTCCAGCGGCGCGGCGAGCAGCACCTCGACGGCGACGACCTGCTGGCCGGGGCGATGGCAGTGCAGCACGGTCAGGCCGTTGTCGAGGGCGCCGCGCCCGGGGGCGGGGAAGGCCCACGGCTTGGCCTTGCCGGCCTGGGGCTGCTGGTGAAAGTCCATGGTGGCGAGCTCGGTCATTTCGCCGCCTCCTCGTCGTCATCGGTGGTGGCAGCGGCGTCGGCGACCGGCTCGTACACGAGCACCGCCCGGTTGTCGGGGCGCAGGCGGGACTTGGCGGCCTCCTGGACCTCGTCGGCGGTGATGTCGAGGACGCGCTGCACGGCGGTCAGGGCGAGCTGCGGGTCGCCGAACAGGACGGCGTACCGGCACAGTTCGTCGGCGCGGCCCGCGACGGTGCCGAGCCGGTCCAGCCACTCGCGCTCCAACTGGGCCTGGGCGCGCTCCATTTCCTCGGCGGTGGGGCCCTCCTCGGCGAACCGGGCGAGCTCCTCGTCGACGGCGGCCTCGATCACCGGGACCTCGACGTCGCCGGACGTCTTCACGTCCAGCCACCCCAGGGAGGGCGCTCCGGCGAGCCGCAGCAGGCCGAACCCGGCCGCGACGGCGGTGCGGTCGCGGCGTACGAGCCGGTTGTAGAGCCGGGAGGACTCGCCGCCACCGAGGACCGTCAGGGCTAGGTCGGCCGCGTCGCACGCGCGCGTGCCGTCCTCCGGGAGCCGGTAGGCAGCCATCAGGGCGCGTGCCGGGACCTCTTCCTCGACGACCTCGCGCAGCTGCTCGCCGATGATGTCGGGCAGGGCGCCGCTACGCGGCGCGGGCTTCCCGTCGTGCCCGGGGATGGAACCGAAGTACTTCTCGATCCAGGCGAGCGTCTGCTCCGGGTCGATGTCGCCGACGACCGACAGCACGGCGTTGTTGGGCGCGTAGTACGTCCGGAAAAAGGCGCGGGCGTCCTCCAGGGTCGCCGCGTCCAGGTCCGCCATCGACCCGATCGGGGTGTGGTGGTACGGGTGGCCCTCGGGGTAGGCGAGGGCGGTCAGCTTCTCGAAAGCCGTGCCATAGGGGACGTTGTCGTAGCGCTGGCGACGCTCGTTCTTGACGACGTCCCGCTGGTTCTCCATGGACTCGTCGTCGAGCGCGGAGAGCAGCGAGCCCATGCGGTCGGCCTCCAGCCAGAGAGCGAGCTCCAGCTGGTGGGCGGGCATCGTCTCGAAGTAGTTGGTGCGCTCGAAGCTGGTCGTGCCGTTGAGCGATCCGCCCGCGCCCTGCACCAGTTCGAAGTGACCGTTGCCCTTCACCTGACCCGAACCCTGGAACATCAGGTGCTCGAAGAGGTGGGCAAGTCCGGTACGGTCCTTGACCTCGTGGCGCGAGCCGACGTCGTACCAGAGGCACACCGCCGCGACCGGGGTCAGGTGGTCCTCGGAGAGCACCACGCGCAGGCCGTTGGCCAGGCGGTGCTCGGTCGCTGTCAGGCCGCCGGAGCCTGCCTCAGCTGTGGCCGTGTGACCCATGGGCATGTACGTCCCTTCGATCGCGGAAAATGCAGAATTCCCTGCCTGTCCTGCCACTGTATGCAAGCGTGCCGACAGCTGGCGAAGTTCCCGCACCTCGTACGCCGAGAGCGAGAATCACGTGGACGGGAGACCGGGCTCCGCGGGCCGGGAGGCGTGACTTCCGTAAGCCGGGAAACCCGGACTTCCGTAGGCGGGAAGGCCTGGTTTCCGTTCGCCGAGAGCGATCGGAAACGGGCTCCGCGAGGCCCGTACGGACGGGTCGCGGTCGGCGTTGTCAGTGGGGCGGTCCACAATGGTCCGCGTCAGATCCCGTTCATGCCCCGGCAGAGACTGTGAAGGAGCCGCAGCAGCGATGGCCCGCCGCAGCACGAAGACCCCGCCGCCCGACGACTCGTACGAGGAGAAGATCCTCGACATCGACGTCGTGGACGAGATGCAGGGCTCCTTCCTCGAATACGCGTACTCGGTCATCTACTCGCGAGCCCTGCCGGATGCCCGAGACGGCCTCAAACCCGTGCATCGCCGCATCGTCTACCAGATGAACGAGATGGGGCTGCGCCCCGACCGCGGCTATGTGAAGTGCGCCCGCGTCGTCGGCGAGGTCATGGGTAAGCTCCACCCGCACGGCGACGCGTCGATCTACGACGCGCTGGTGCGCCTGGCCCAGCCGTTCTCCATGCGCCTGCCCCTGGTGGACGGCCATGGCAACTTCGGCTCTCTCGGCAATGACGACCCGCCGGCCGCCATGCGTTACACCGAGTGCCGGATGGCCGACGCCACGTCACTGATGACGGAGTCGATCGACGAGAACACCGTCGAATTCGCGCCGAACTACGACGGCCAGGAGCAGGAACCGGACGTCCTCCCGGCCGCGTACCCGAATCTCCTGGTCAACGGCTCGTCGGGCATCGCCGTCGGCATGGCGACGAACATGCCGCCGCACAACCTCGGCGAAGTCATCGCCGCCGCCCGCCACCTCATCCGGTACCCGGGCGCCGACCTCGACACCCTGATGAGGTACATCCCGGGCCCCGACCTGCCCACCGGCGGCCGGATCGTCGGCCTCACGGGGATCAGGGACGCGTACGAGAACGGCCGCGGCACCTTCAAGATCCGCGCCACCGTCACCGTCGACAATGTGACCGCGCGCCGCAAGGGCCTCGTCGTCACCGAACTGCCCTTCACCGTCGGCCCGGAGAAGGTGATCGCGAAGATCAAGGACCTGGTCGGCTCGAAGAAGCTCCAGGGCATCGCCGATGTGAAGGACCTCACCGACCGCTCGCACGGCCTGCGCCTGGTCATCGAGATCAAGAACGGTTTCGTGCCGGAAGCGGTCCTGGAGCAGCTCTACAAGCTGACGCCGATGGAGGAGTCCTTCGGTATCAACAACGTGGCGCTGGTGGACGGGCAGCCGCTCACCCTGGGCCTCAAGGAGCTCCTGGAGGTCTATCTCGACCACCGCTTCGACGTCGTACGCCGCCGCAGCGAGTTCCGCCGCGGCAAGAAGCGGGACCGGCTGCACCTGGTCGAGGGCCTTCTCGTCGCCCTGCTGGACATCGACGAGGTCATCCGCCTCATCCGCTCCAGCGAGAACTCGGCTCAGGCCAAGGAGCGCCTGATCGAGCGCTTCTCCCTCTCCGAGATCCAGACGCAGTACATCCTGGACACGCCGCTGCGCCGCCTCACCAAGTTCGACCGCATCGAGCTGGAGTCGGAGCGCGACCGGCTCAACGGCGAGATCGACGAGCTGACCGGAATCCTGGACTCGGACACGGAGCTGCGCAAGCTGGTCTCCGGCGAACTGGCCGCGGTGGCCAAGAAGTTCGGCACCGACCGGCGCACGGTGCTCCTGGAGTCCGCGGGCACCGTCGCCGCGACGGTCCCGCTCCAGGTGGCCGACGACCCGTGCCGGGTGCTGCTGTCCTCGACGGGCCTCCTCGCCCGTACGGCCAACGGCGAGCCCTTCGGGGAGGCCGAGGAGGGCAGGCGCACCAAGCACGACCTGATCGTCTCCGCGGTGCCGGCCACGGCCCGTGGCGAGGTCGGCGCGGTCACGTCCGCGGGCCGCCTGCTCCGCCTGAGTGTGATCGATCTGCCGCAGCTGCCGGAGACGGCGGCGGCGCCCAACCTCTCCGGGGGCGCGCCGATTTCGGAGTTCCTGTCCTCCCTGGAGGCGGACGAGACGGTCGTCTGCCTGACGACGCTCGACGAGTCGTCGCCCGGCCTGGCGATCGGCACCGAGCAGGGCGTCGTGAAGCGTGTCGTCCCCGACTACCCTTCGAACAAGGAGGAGTTGGAGGTCATCACCCTCAAGGACGGCGACCGGATCGTCGGCGCGATCGAGCTGCGCACCGGCGAGGAGGACCTGGTCTTCATCACGGACGACGCCCAGTTGCTGCGCTACCAGGCCTCGCAGGTCCGTCCGCAGGGCCGCGCGGCGGGCGGCATGGCGGGCATCAAACTCACCGACGGTGCGAAGGTGATCTCCTTCAACGCGGTCGACCCGGCGGTGGACGCGGTGGTGTTCACGGTGGCGGGCTCACGCGGCACACTGGACGACTCCGTCCAGACCACGGCCAAACTGACCCCCTTCGACCAGTACCCGCGCAAGGGACGCGCCACGGGTGGCGTGCGCTGCCAGCGGTTCCTGAAGGGCGAGGACTGCCTCGCGCTGGCCTGGGCGGGCGCGGTTCCGGCACGGGCCGCCCAGAAGAACGGCACACCGGCCGAACTGCCGGAGATCGACCCGCGCCGCGACGGTTCGGGCGTGTCCCTGGCAAAGACGGTCTCGGTGGTGGCGGGCCCCGTGTAGCTCAGCCGGTTTCTTCGGGCTCCGGCTGTTGTGCGTATCGAAGGACGCCCCACATGCTGTGCTCATCGGCGTGTGGGGCGTCCTCTTTGCACGCCTCCAGTTCCTTCCCGAGGGCGCCGGTGTCGATGTCCGAGCCGATCAGCACGAGCTGGGTGAGGCGCTCGTCGGCGGCTGCCCAGGGCTGCGGGTAGAACCGCAGAAAACGCCCGACGGCGTGCACGGCGTAGCGATTGCCGCGGTCGTGGGCACCGAAGTCGACGTACCCCTTGATGCGGTAGAGCCCCTCGGGCCTGCTGTCGAGGAAGTCCATCAACCGCCGCGGGCCGAGGGGGACTTCGGCGGTGAAGGAGAGGGATTCGTAGGCGGCGTGCAGGTGGTCGTGGTGATCACTCCCCTCGTGCCGGTGGAGGTCGTCGAAGGACAGCTGTCCGATCCGCTCCTCGGTCGGCCTGCAGTCGAAGAGGAACTCGGGGTCGACACTGCCGTAGGTGGCGGGCACCACGGCAGCCCGGTCGACGAGATCCCGTACCGCGCGGAGCACCCGCTCACCGTCATCGGCCCGGTCGATCTTGTTGACGACGACGAGGTCGGCGAGGGCGAGATGCCGCTCGATCTCGGGGTGCTTCTCGCGCGCGGCGTCGAATTCTGCGGCATCGACGACCTCGACCAGGCCGCCGTAGACGATCCGCGGATGCTCACTGGCGAGCACCATCCGCACGAGTTCCTGAGGCTCGGCGAGGCCGCTCGCCTCGATGACGATCACGTCGATGCCGGCCGAGGGCCGGGCGAGCCGCTCGAGATAGATGTCGAGCTCACTGGCGTCGACGGCGCAGCACAGGCATCCGTTCCCGAGCGACACGGTGGAGTCCCCGAGCGCGCCCGCCACCGCCATCGCGTCGATCTCGATCGCCCCGAAGTCGTTGACGACAGCCCCGATACGGCTGCCGCCGCTGCGGTGCAGGAGGTGATTGAGCAGAGTGGTCTTGCCGGATCCCAGGAAGCCGGCAAGCACGACGACCGGAATCTGCTGCGGACTCGACTGACTCAACGTGCGCCCTCTCCAAAACCTGTACGTGCGCCGGCGCGTGCACCGGCTCTTGTGCGAGGGCGGCTCGTGGACCGGCGCTCGCACGCCATATGACTGCCGACCCAGGATACGAGGGGGAGGAAACACCCCGAAGTGAACGATTGTTAGCGGCGCTCACGGGGCACACGTTGGGCATGGCGCCGGGAAACGCGACCCGCACTTCCCTCCGTGCGCCTCTTCTCCGCCTCCCTGCCGATCAGAGCCGCTCGGCAAGACTGGGAGACGGCAAGCGCGCCGCCCACCGCTCGCCGGTCCGCTCCCTGTCGCCCCACACCCGACGGCCGGCTGAACGGTCGCCTGATTCGGGGGTTGACATGGTCACACTGAAATTTGGGGTACGGAGGTGGGGTTCCGCGACCGTCGCGGGGCTCGCCTTCACGGCGGGGGCACTGGTCGCCCTGGCCGCCCAGCAACGACGCCACAAGGAACTGCGCCTGCGGGTCGCCGAGGTGGAGCGGGGAGACGAACAACGGGCCATACTCGACCAGCAGCGCGCCCAGCAGTATCTGCTGAGCAAGGCCATGGAGGACGCGGACCTGGCCGCGGTGTACAGCACGGTCCAGGTGGACTCGCCCACGCGGCAGCGCCAGTACCTCTTCGCGAACGCCATGTACACCAATGCCCTCCTCGCCTACCGCGTCGGCGTCGTCAGCTGGGAGGAACTGCACGGTCACCTTCGGATGTTCTGCCAGAACCCGATCTTTCGCGCCTACTGGGACGCCCACCGCCCTCATCGCGCGAGCCTCGAAGGCAACTCGACGGAAGCACGTGTGGGCCGAATGGTGGATGGCCTGATCCGCGATCTGGACGAGGCCGACACGGAAGAGTGGTGGGTGGTGGGTGAACCACCCCACGAGTAGAGACGGTTGATCCGCCGCGTACCTCCTGTCACCACAGTCAAGAGAGCTGCATCGTCCGGTCAACAGACCCACTCGGCACAGTCAACAATGACAGTCCCGGCAACAAACTGTGGATACCCTGACCCCGCCCTCAACGGGCTACAATGACCCCGCCCTCGACCGTTCAGACGTGAGGCCCCGGGGTCCTTCATCGTCTAGAAACGAGGACAGGGATCTTGAAAATCGTGCGTCGGATCGGTGCGTCCCCACGCGAACGAGGCAGCATGTCCGGCGATTCATGCCCGGACATCTTCGAGCTCAGCGACGGCAATTTCGCCGTCATCGGGACCGAAGCCACGGCGGCGCTCGACAAGGAGCTCCCCTCGGACGCAGCCCGAGCCGACTACGAACGCATCGTCATCGTCAGCAGAGAGACACTCCTGCGCGCCAAGGCCGACATTCCCGACATGTAACACCACCGCACGACAACACATGGACTGCTCCGTCAACCGTTGAGGTCAACCCGGTCACCCCCGTTGAGGCTCGACCTCCGGAAGCGGCGCCCAGCACGTCCGTGCCACCATGAAACCGCCTTCGCCCCGTGCACGACCCATTGATGCCACGGGGCCACTCCGAGCAGCCAGGCGCTCACCGTGCCCAACGACGCTCGACCACTGCTTTCGTGAGGTCCGGAGCCGGACCGACACCGGACCTCACGCAACCTCTCAGGCCATCGCCGGCACCGCCACCGGCGGAACCGGCCCGACATACCGCGCCGCCGGGCGGATGATCTTCGGGTCCTCCGCTTGCTCCAGGATGTTGGCGCTCCAGCCGACGACGCGGGCCGCGGCGAACGTGGGGGTGAACATCTCGCGCGGCAGACCGCACAGCTCCATGACCACGCCGGCATAGAACTCGACATTGGTGTGGAGCTCGCGGCCGGGCTTGAGCTCGGCCAGGATCGCTTCCACCTGGCGTTCGACCTCGACGGCGAAGTCGACCAGAGGGCCACCGAATTGCCGGGCGATGCCACGGAGCATGCGGGAACGGGGATCCTCGGTGCGGTAGACGGGGTGACCGAAGCCCATGATGCGGTCACCCGCGAGGACACGTTCGCGGATCCAGCTGTCGATACGGTCGGGGCCGCCGATCGCATCGAGGGTGTCCAGGGCACGACTCGGCGCACCGCCGTGAAGAGGACCCGACAGTGCCCCCACCGCTCCCACCAGGCATGCGGCCACGTCCGCTCCAGTCGACGCGATCACCCGCGCAGTGAACGTTGACGCATTGAATCCATGGTCAATGGTTGATATCAAATACTGCTCGACCGCGCGGGCCCGCTCGGCGTCCGGCTCCGAACCTGTCAACATGTAGAGGTAGTTCGCAGCGTGCGGAAGGTCATCGCGCGGCTCCACCGGCTCCAGCCCCTGTCCGAGCCGGTACAGCGCGGTGAGCAGCGTCGGCACGGCCGCGCACACCGCGAGCGTGTCCGCACGGCGCCGGTCGGCGCCGATGTCGTACACCGGCCGGAAGCCCGACGACGCGCCCAGCAGCGACAACGCGGTGCGCAGTCCGGCGAGCGGCCCGGACAGCCCGGTCGCCGCAGCGATCACGGGCAGCGCGGCGCGCACCTCGTCCGGCAGCCTGCGCAGCGCCGCGGTCCGCGCGGCGAAGGCGGCGCCTTGAACCGCGTCCGGCAGCTCACCGTGGACCAGCAGGTACCAGACGTCCTCGAACCCGCGGCTCTGCGCGAGCTCGACGGCCGAGTACTGGCGGTAGTGATAGAAACCCTCCAAACCCCTCACGTCACCCAGCGCGGTATCGGTGACGACGACGCCCGCGAGTCCTCGCGGCACGTCAACGGGGGCGGTGGACGCGGTTGCGGCCCGATTGTTCGACATGCTTTCCTCCCTGAACTTGATTCAACTGTCCATGCTTGACTCAATCTCTGTCAATATTGATTCGATCAATATGCCGATACACGGATACGGTGGCGTCCATGAGGGATCAAGAACCGGCAGTGGGAGCACACGAGGGCCGACGGCTCAGCACCAGGGAGACCGCCGAGCTGCTCGGCGTGAAGCCCGAGACCGTGTACGCGTATGTGAGCCGCGGCCAGCTCAGCAGCCGCCGCAACCCCGGCGGTCGCGGCAGCACCTTCGACGCCAACGAGGTGGAGGCACTCGTACGGCGCAACAGGCGCGATTCCGGCGGGAGTTCGAGCACCACCGGTGAGCTGTCCGTCCGTACGCGCATCACTCTGATCGACAAGGACCGGTACTACTTCCGCGGCGTCGACGCGACCGAACTGGCCGCGCGCCACTCCTACGAAGAGATCGCCGAGTGGCTGTGGACCGGGGAGCTGCGCCCTGGTGTCACGTTCACGGCTCCGCGGGAGTCGGTCGCCGCCGCCCGCCGAGCGGTCGACTCGCTGCCCGAGCACAGCGGGCCGACGGACCGGCTGCGCGTCGCGACGATCGCCGCGTCGGCCGCCGACCCGCTGCGTTTCGACCTCTCGGAGAACGCCGTCCTCGGCACCGCGCGCACCCTCATCCCCACCCTCGTCACGGCCCTCCCACCCATGCGGTACGACCACCGCGACGAGGGCCCACTGGCGCACCGCCTGTGGGCGCGGCTCACCGGCCGGACCCCCGACGAGGCGTCACTGCGCGCGCTGGACACGGCACTAGGTCTGCTCGTCGACCACGACCTGGCCGCCTCGACGCTCGCGGTCCGGGTCGCCGCGTCGGCCCGGGCGCACGCGTACGCCGCTGTGTCCGCGGGCCTCGGCGTGCTCGAAGGGCCCCTGCACGGCGCGGCCAGCGGGCTGGCCCACCGACTGCTCCTCGACGTCCTGGACCGAGGCACCGCGGCCCCTGTGGTCGCCGACGAACTGCGCGCCGGGCGCCAAGTCCCGGGGCTGGGCCATCGGCTCTACCCCGGCGAGGACCCACGCGCGCGTGCCCTGTTCGCCCTACTGGAGGAGGTTCCCAGCGCGGCGCCCGCCCTGGCCGCGGCCCGGGACATCGTGGACACCACCGCCCGTCACACCCCCCTGCACGCCAATGTCGACCTCGCGTTGGCCGTGCTCACGGCATCCTCCGGCATGTCCTCCTCCGCCGGAGAGACGGTCTTCGCCGTCGCCCGCACGGCGGGGTGGATCGCCCACGCCTTGGAGGAGTACGGGGAGCGCCCCTTGCGCATGCGCCCGAGCGGTCAGTACGTAGGGCTGCGGCCGCCGCAGCCACTGCCAGAGTGAGCGCCCCCACGCTCCCCACGCCCCCACCGCGCGCCGAATGCGCCCAAAGTGCGCCCCCGTAGGAGCAGCTGGAAGTCGCCCCGCCGAAGTCAGGTTAGGCTCACCTCTGTGAGTACCTGCACGACCGCGTCCCGGGACCTCGACGAGCCCCTCGCGGGGACCGCGGCGACCGCGAGGACATGGCTGCTCCTTGAACAGCCCGGGCCATGGGGCGTCAAAGCGCTCACGTCGAGCCACCTGGACCCCACGCTCGGCCGTGCGCTCGAAGCGGCCGCCCAGGACACCGGCGTACGGATCGCGCTCATCCGCCGCCCCGGACGGCACGCCGACTGCGGAGCGCCCTCCGAACGCCATGTGTACGCGGCCCACACCACGCCGGGAAACGTCTGGCTGCACAGCGCCATGACGAACGACCCCGAGCAGCTGCTCAACCTCGACTTCACGGCGCTCGGCATGGGTGACCCTCATACCTTCGACGCGGCTCTCGGGGGTCGGCCCCATACGGGCGACCCGCTCGCCCTCGTCTGCACCAACGGCAAGCGGGACCGCTGCTGCGCCCTCCTCGGTCGGCCCCTCGCCGCCGAGCTCGCCGCCTCCGCTGTGGAGGGCGCGTGGGAGGTGACCCACCTCGGCGGTCACCGTTTCTCGCCCACGCTGCTCGTCCTGCCGTACGGATACGCGTACGGGCGGGCCGAGGCCCACGCCGTCAAGGAGATCCTCCAGGGCGTCCAGGAGGGGCGTGTCGTCACCGAGGGGTGCCGCGGGCGCTCCACGTGGGAGCGCCCCGCTCAGGCGGCCGAGCTGGCCGTGCGCACA
The DNA here is from genome assembly GCF_040652275.1 of Streptomyces sp. NPDC048275. Lineage (NCBI taxonomy): Bacteria > Bacillati > Actinomycetota > Actinomycetes > Kitasatosporales > Streptomycetaceae > Streptomyces > Streptomyces sp. NPDC048275. Next base: position 62,776 of record NZ_JBEZLR010000028.1, on the reverse strand, counting down.
GCCGCAGGGGAACACACAGCGGACGCCCTCAGCGTCGTCCGCACGGACGGCACGGCGCCGCGCTGGGAGGTGACCGTCGCCCACACCGACGGGCGCCTCTGGCGCGTCATCGTCGCGCGGGGCGCCTCGCTGCCACCCCGCCAGGAGAGCTGCGGCTCGGCGCTGGGTTCCCCGGCCCGGATGGACGTGGTGGCCGTACGGGAGCTCCCCCGGGTGACTCTTCCCGTGCCCTGCTGAACTCGGGGCTTGTACGGGGGCCTGCGGCCGAGCCGACGCGCAGCTGACCACAGACCCATGCCCAGAGGCCCCGTACGCGGCTGACCGCAGATCCGCTCCGCGCACCCCTGCGCCCCGCCTGCCGCAGCTCCCACACATCGCGTTCAAGAGATCCGCGCCACACCAACCACGACGCGGCGCGCCCTCCCCCGTACCGTCATGGGTATGAGCCCCACTCCCCCCGCACGACGACTGCGCCTCGGTCTGCCGCGGCGGGTGTTCTCGCAGGTATTGCTGATGCAGGTGGCGATCGCCGCCGGAGTCGCCGTGCTCGCCACCGGGCTGTTCCTGGCCCCGCTCAGCGCGCAGCTCGACGACCAGGCCATGCGCCGGGCGCTCGCGATCGCGCAGACCACGGCGGCCCAGCCACAGATAGCCGAGGATCTGCAATCTTCGCGGCCGTCGGTCAACGGCCCCGTACAGATCGAGGCCGAGCGCATCCGCAAGGCCAGCGGGGCCGAGTACGTCGTGGTGATGAACATGAACGGCGTGCGCTGGTCGCACAAGGACACCACGCAGATCGGCGGAGTCGTCTCGACCGATCCCAGCCAGGCCCTGGCCGGCAAGGACGTCATGCAGATCGACGACGGCACGTTGGGACGCTCGGCCCGCGGCAAGGTACCGCTGCGCGACACCGACGGCCGCATCATCGGCGCGGTCTCGGTGGGCATCGAGTACGACAGTGTGCGCGCCCGGTTGATCCACGCCATCCCTGGGCTCTTCGCGTACGCCGGCGGGGCCCTGGCCGTCGGCACGTTCGCCGCGTATCTGCTCTCCCGGCGGGTCCAGCGGCAGACCCGTGACCTGGCCTTCTCCGATATCTCGGCGCTGCTCGCAGAGCGCGAGGCGATGCTGCACGGCATTCGGGAGGGCGTCATCGCGCTGGACCGCGTCGGCCGCGTACGCCTCCTCAACGACGAGGCGCAGCGCCTGCTGGGACTCGACGCGGAGGCCATCGGACAGCCGCTCGACGACGTGCTCGGGCCAGGCCGGACGACCGATGTGCTGACCGGGCGGGTCACCGGCACGGATCTACTGACGGTACGCGGTCAGCGTGTCCTGATCGCCAACCGCATGCCGACCGACGACGGCGGCGCCGTGGCCACCCTGCGCGACCGCACCGAGCTGGAGCAGCTCGGCCGCGAACTTGACTCCACGCGCGGTCTGATCGACGCCCTGCGCGCGCAGGACCACGAACACGCCAACCGCATGCACACGCTCCTGGGGCTGCTCGAGCTGGAGATGTTCGACGACGCCGTGGAGTTCGTCGACGAGGTGGTCGGCGACCACCGGGTCACCGCGGAGCAGGTCACCGAGAAGATCCACGATCCGCTGCTCGCCGCCCTGCTGGTCGGCAAGGCCACGGTCGCGGCCGAGCGCGGCGTGGCCCTGTGGATCTCGGACCGGACCCTGCTGCCCGACCGGGTGGTCGACCCGCGCGGACTGGTCACGGTGGTCGGCAACCTGGTCGACAACGCGTTCGACGCCGTCGCGGGCACGCCGCACGCGCGCGTAGAAGTCGAATTGCGCGCCGAGGGGCGTACGGCCGTGCTGCGGGTGCGCGACACCGGGCCCGGGATACCGGCGGACCGGCGGGAGTTGATCTTCACCGACGGATGGTCGACCAAGAAGCCGCCGGCACACGGCAAGCGCGGAATCGGACTCTCCTTGGTGCGCCGACTGGCCGAGCGGCAAGGAGGCAGCGCCGAGGTCACCGAGGCGAACGGCGGCGGCGCGGAGTTCATGGTCGTCCTGCCGGAGGCGCTTACGGAGGCGGCTCTCGCACCACAGGCAGGTCCCGCTCCGGAGGCAGAACTCGCCTCGGACACGGGCGTCGCGTCGGACAGGGGCGTCGCCGTGGAGGCAGGTCTCGCCCCGGGGCCGCGGGGCGCACTCGTCCCCACCTCCGAAACCCAACGCCGGCCGGAGCCGACCTCGTCCCTGGAAACCACCACCAGGACGACCCTCAAGGAGGAGTCGCGATGATCGAGGTCCTGGTCGTGGACGACGACACCCGGGTCGCGCGGGTCAACGCCGCGTACGTGGAGAAGATGCCCGGCTTCCATGTCGCGGGCCAGGCGCACAGCGCCGCGGAGGCGCTGCGCCGGTTGGAGGCGCTGCCGCACCTGGACCTGGTCCTCATGGACCACTATCTGCCCGACGACACGGGTCTCGCCGTCGTCCAGGAGATGCGCCGTCGCGGTCATCAGACCGACGTCATCATGGTGACGGCGGCCCGTGACATCTCGACCGTCCAGGCTGCGATGCGGCAGGGCGCGCTGCAGTACCTGGTCAAGCCGTTCGCCTTCGCGGGCCTGCGCGCCAAGCTGGAGGCGTACGCGAACCTGCGCCGTACCCTCGACGGCGGCGGCGAGGCCGAACAGGCCGAGGTCGACCGGATCTTCGGCGCCCTGTCCGCGAGTGCGGAGCCGGACCTGCCCAAAGGGCACTCCCCCACGACCGCGGAGCTCGTGCGCCGCGTCCTGGTGAACGCCGATGGGCCGCTGTCGGCCCAGGAGATCGCGGAGCGGACCGGACTGAGCCGGCAGACCGCCCAGCGCTATCTGAAGTTCCTGGAGCGCACGGGGCGGGCCAGGCTGACCCTCAAGTACGGAGACGCGGGCCGCCCGGAGCACCGCTACATCTGGGTGACCCGCGCCTGAGGGCACGGTTGTCGTTACCGCCTTGAGGACCGTCCCAGGGCTGTCCACGGGCATCACGCCGTAGTGCGAGGACACGGGGCGACCGGAGCATCGGTACACGTGGGTCACGCCCTGAGGGGCGATCGCCTACGTCGCGACAGGCGCCCTCAGACCGCCCCGGCACCCGTCAGCGACCGCACCTCGGTCTCCGCGTGCTTGGCCTCGTCCGGCGGTTCGGCCGAGGTGACCGTGCCCAGCCAGCCCGCGAGGAAGCCGAGCGGGATCGACACCAGGCCGGGATTCTGCAGCGGGAAGTACTGCAAGTCCACACCCGGGAACAGCGATTCGGGGCTCCCCGACACCACCGGCGACAGCAACACCAGCAGCAACGCGGGCACCAGACCCCCGTATACCGCCCACACCGCGCCGCGCGTCGTGAAACTCCGCCAGAACAACGAGTACAACAGCACCGGCAGGTTCGCGGACGCGGCGACCGCGAAGGCGAGGCCTACCAGGAAGGCCACATTGAGATCGCGGGCGAGCAGCCCGAGCGCGATCGCGACCACGCCGACGCCCACCGCCGCGGTACGCGCCACGGCGACCTCGCTGCGCGGCTTCGCACGTCGGCGTCGCAGCGAGGCATAGAGGTCGTGGGCCACGGACGCCGAGGACGCCAGGGTGATGCCGGCGACGACCGCGAGGATCGTGGCGAAGGCGATGGCCGCGACAATCGCGAAGAGAACCGTTCCTCCGGTTGAATTGGCACCGCCGCCCAGATCGAGCGCGAGCAGTGGAACCGCCGTGTTCCCCGCCGCGTTCGACCCGCGCACCGCCTGTGGACCGACGATCGCGGCCGCCCCGAAGCCCAGCACGATCGTCATCAGGTAGAAGCTTCCGATGAGCCCGATCGACCAGACCACCGACCGCCGTGCCGCCCGCGCGGTCGGCACGGTGTAGAAACGCGACAGGATGTGCGGCAACCCGGCCGTGCCGAGCACCAGCGCGAGGCCCAGGCTGATGAAGTCGAAGCGCGCGGTCCAGTCTCCGCCGTACTTCAGCCCCGGCGCAAGGAACGCGTCGCCGTGCCCGCTGCGCTCCGCCGCCGAACGCAGCAGCTGATTGACATCCCCGTGGAACCGCACCAGGACGAGCACCGTCAGGGCGATGGCGCCGCCCAGCAGCAGGACCGCCTTGACGATCTGAATCCAGGTGGTGGCCCGCATCCCTCCCAACGACACATAGATCACCATCAGGGCGCCGACGCCGACCACCGTCCAGTTCCGCGCCGCCTCGCTCGTACCCCCTAGGAGCAGCGCGACGAGGCTGCCCGCACCCACCATCTGCGCCACCAAATACAGAACGGACACAGTCACCGAGGAAGTTCCCGCCGCGATCCGCACCGGTCGCTCGCTCATTCGGGCAGCGATGACGTCGGCGAGCGTGAACCGGCCGCAGTTGCGCACCAGTTCGGCGACCAGGAACAGGACGACCAGCCAAGCGACCAGAAACCCGACGACATACAACAACCCGTCGTAGCCGTAGAGCGAGATGAGTCCCGTGACTCCGAGGAAGGACGCCGCCGACATGTAGTCACCCGAGATGGCAAACCCATTCTCCATCGGAGAGAAGAGCCGCCCACCTGCATAGAACTCCTCCGCCGAACCATGCCGGTTGCGGCTCACCCACGTCGTGATCGCCAGCGTCACCGCCACGAATGCGCTGAACAGCAGCAGGGCCAGCGTCTGATGGTTGCCGGTCACAGCTCACCACCTCTGACACTTCGTGTCAGCTCCTGGGTGTCCCAGCGCAGATCGAGCGCGGCCCGGTCCCTGCGCAGCCGCGCATGCCGTGCGTACGCCCAGGTGAACAGGAACGTGGTGAGGAACTGCCCGAGCCCCGCCACCATCGCCACGTTCACGGCGCCGGCGACAGGCCGGGCCATCAACGCAGGTGCCGTCGTGGCGGTCACCACATAGCCCACGTACCACGTGAAGAACACAACGACGCCCGGGACCACGAACCTCCGGTACCGGCTGCGCACCTCCTGAAACGCCGCGCTACGCTGCACCTCCAGATAGACGTCGGCCGTCCCGCCCGCCCGGCCGTCGTGCTCCGTGCGCGCGGACGGCACAGCGGGAGCAACCGCTCCCGTGCCGTCCAACTCGCCCCAGCCGGAGGCGAGCGCGTCGTACCAGGGGTCGTCGAACCGGAGTTCCCCGGTATCGCGACCGTCGTGCTTCTCCACCAAACTCTCCTTGTCCGCGACCCTCTTTCGGTCGCGTGCTCAAGGATGGACAGATCAGGAAGATCCCGGACTCTTCTCTCCGCGCTCTTCACCCCATCGGATGACTCAACCCACCGGTGGCCCTACGAGACACTTCCCGAAGGCGTAACGGACCGCCTGAGCACGGCCCTTGAGCCCCGCCTTGGCGAAAAGGCTGTTGATGTGGGTCTTCACGGTGGCGGTGGAGACATGCGGCTTGCGAGCGATCTCCTGATGCGCGGGAACACCCGGCGCAGACTCCGGCTCCGACAGCCGCTCCAGCAGCCGCCGTTGCATGCTCGGCGAAGATCGCCAAAGCATCGACGAGCCCGGACATCAGGGCCTCCGTGGGCGAGCAGAGGCGGGTACCGGCAGCGGGCGCTGTCGACGCCTTCGACGCTACGGAAACCGGCAGGTCAACAGATCGGAGCAAGGGGGGATCACGGGTGGATCCGTAACCGGCCCGAGCTCCACCCACGGGTGGAGCCCCGCACGGCACTGTTTCCAGGCGCTGTTTCCCGCGGGGGGCCGGTTTTCACCCCCGCCGCCCTTACCCATTCCCATCTCCTGGGGGCTCCACCCCCAGGCCTCCTGCTGCGGCCTGAACGGCCTCGTCCTCAAACGCCGGACGGTAAGCGCCGATCCTCAGCCCGACCGCTCCCGCAGCCGCCCCACCCGCGGCAGGGGCCGTGCCGGTACGTCGCACAGCACAGCCCCTCGCTCACGTGCGGATCGAGCAGCGGCTTCCTTGCCGGGCCCGCGCCGGATCCGGCGGCCGCGAGCGCAGCGCCTACGCGTCGATGCGCGACCGATCCAACGTCGCCGCGGAGCTGGAGATGAACTCCTTGCGAGGAGCCACATCGTTCCCCATCAGCAGATCGAACACCTGCTCGGACGCCTCCAGGTCGGAGATATTGATCCTGCGCAGAGTCCGGTACCGCGGGTCCATCGTCGTCTCGGCCAGCTGATCGGCGTCCATCTCGCCAAGACCCTTGTAGCGCTGGATCGAATCCTTGTACCGCACGTTCTTGCGCTGCAGCTCCAGCAGCGTGTCCCGCAGCTCGCGGTCCGAGTACGTGTAGATGTACTTGTCCTGCCCCTTCTTGGGCTGGCTGAGCTCGATGCGATGCAGCGGGGGTACGGCAGCGAACACCCGCCCCGCCTCGACCATCGGCCGCATGTAGCGCTGGAACAGCGTCAGCAGCAGAATGCGGATGTGCGCGCCGTCGACATCGGCGTCGACAAGAAGAATGATCTTCCCGTAGCGCGCCGCGTCGATGTCGAAGGTCCGGCCGGACCCGGCACCTATGACCTGGATGATCGCACCGCACTCGGCGTTCTTCAGCATGTCCGTGACGGACGCCTTCTGAACGTTGAGGATCTTGCCGCGGATCGGCAGCAGCGCCTGGAACTCGGAGTTGCGCGCGAGCTTGGCGGTGCCGAGCGCGGAGTCTCCCTCAACGATGAAGAGCTCGCTGCGCTCGACGTCGTCGCTGCGGCAGTCGGCGAGCTTGGCGGGCAGCGAGGAGGACTCCAGGGCCGTCTTCCGGCGCTGCGCGTCCTTGTGCTGACGGGCAGCGATCCGCGTACGAGCGGCCGCGACGGCCTTCTCCATGACGACCCGGGCCTGCGCGGCCGCGTCCCGCTTCGTGGAGGTGAGGAACTCCTTGAGCTCCTTGGAGACGACGTTCGTCACGATGCGGCGGGCCGCCGAGGTACCGAGCACCTCCTTGGTCTGCCCCTCGAACTGCGGCTCGGCGAGGCGGACGGTGACGACGACGGTCAGGCCCTCCAAGGCGTCGTCCTTGACGATGTCGTCCTCGGCGACACGCAGCAGCTTCTTGGCCCGCAGCACCTCGTTGACCGTCTTGGTGACTGCCTGCTCGAAGCCCGCGACATGCGTGCCGCCCTTGGGCGTGGCGATGATGTTCACGAACGACCTCAGAGTCGTGTCATAGCCGGTGCCCCAGCGCATCGCCACGTCGACGCCGAGTTCGCGGGTGACCTCGGTCGGCGTCATCTGCCCGTGATCGTCCAGGACCGGGACGGTCTCCTTGAAGGTGCCCTGCCCGGAGAAGCGGAGGACATCACAGACGGGCTTGTCAGTCGCCAGATACTCGCAAAACTCACTGATTCCACCGTCGAAGCGGAACGACTCCTCACCCTTGCTGCCGCCCTCGCCGAGCCCGAACTCGTCGCGGACGACGATGGTCAGGCCCGGCACCAGGAAGGCGGTCTGACGGGCGCGCTGGTGCAGGTTCTCCAGAGAGAGCTTGGCGTCCTTGAGGAAGATCTGGCGATCGGCCCAGTAGCGCACGCGCGTACCGGTGCGGGTCTTGGGGATCCTCTTGAGCTTGCGCAGCCCGCTGGTCGCGTCGAAGCCGGCGTCGGGACCGTCCGCCTTGAACGCTCCGGGAGTGCCGCGCCGGAAGCTCACCGCATGGGTGTGGCCGCCACGGTCGACCTCGACGTCCAGCCGGGCGGAGAGCGCGTTCACCACGGATGCGCCCACGCCGTGCAGACCACCCGAGGCCGCGTACGAGCCGCCGCCGAACTTGCCGCCGGCGTGCAACTTGGTCATCACGACCTCAACGCCGGAGAGACCGGTCTTGGGCTCCACGTCGACCGGGATACCGCGGCCGTTGTCCCGCACCTCCACCGAGGCGTCGTCGTGCAGGATCACCTCGATGTGGTCGCAGTAGCCCCCCAGTGCCTCATCGACGGAGTTGTCGATGATCTCCCAGAGACAATGCATCAGACCGCGACTGTCGGTCGATCCGATGTACATGCCCGGGCGCTTGCGCACGGCCTCGAGCCCCTCGAGGACGAGAAGGTGCCGCGCGGTGTAGTTGGAACCGTCCCGGTCTGCTCCGGTCAGCAACGCTGTGGACGGCACGGACGTCTCGGCGGTCACGCGGTTCGCTCCTCGCTGAATTTCAGATGGGACCCTAATGGGTAAGGGTCCGGCTTCGGTCACCGCTCAGAGGGTACCGAGGCCTGGTAGAGCCGTTGTAACGCCACCCTCGCATGAAACTCAGACTAGTCCAGAGTCGCATGGGTGTTCGATCCCTCGATGGAGTGAAGTACATATCACGTTCCCTTCCAGGCATGAACCATTTAGGCTCCGGGCACGTCCTCATGAACAACCGGCAAGCCAGCCGGGAGGATCGACCCTGACAGACCGCGCGAACCCGTAAGACACGAAGACACGCAATACGGCCCATTCGCCGCCACCTGGCAGCAGACAACCGCCCCGGAGAGAAATTTTCGAGGAAAAGCCACGAGCGGGAACGTTTTCGGCCTGGTTGGATGTTGACCCTGGTACGACAGCTCGTCGAGCTAGAGAAGAGGCGACGTGACTACTGTTCTGACCCCCGCGAGCCCGCTGACGGCCGCTGACCGCTGCGACCGTTGCGGCGCCCAGGCATATCTGCGCGTCCTCCTCAGCAGCGGCGGTGAACTGCTCTTCTGCGCCCACCACGGGCGCAAGTTCGAGCCGGAACTCAAGAAGATCGCCGCTGAGATACAGGACGAGACGGAGCGACTGACGTCGGTCCCGGCGACGTCCAATGACGAAGAGCGCTGACACTTCGCATCAACGACGAGCCAGCCCCGGCATAGGCCGGTGTACGGGTGGCCGCCCCCACTACCGGGGGTGGCCACCCGTATACGTACCGCTTCCCTGTGCGCCCAGAGCGACCGCGGTTTCGCGGTTCGTATCGTCTGCTGTCTGCTCGTCCTCCGAGCGGCTGCCCTGCCGTGCGCCGCTTTCGCGCACCCACGGGCGGCAGCGCAGACCGCTGCAGCCCGTCCACCTAGAGCTGCGGCACGCCGCTCCGCCCGCGCACCGAAAGCTGCAGCGCATACCGCTCACGCGGGGCGACTGCCGTTCGTACTACTTCCCGCCGGCGCCTCAGCGGGCCCGGCTCAGCGACCTGACGACGCCCGAGACCCTTGTGTAGACCCCAGGGCTTCCTTGCCGCCCGCAGCCGCTGCCCCACGACACAAGGCCTATTAGCCGCCCCTGGGCGACCAGCGGACCGCCGCTGTCCCCCTGGCAGGCATCCCGCCCACCCGCGATCTCCCCGGCGCACAACATGGAGTCGGCCCGATAGGTTCCGTCCGCGCCACCCGAATACGCCTGCTTGCAGTGGGTGTCGGACAGCACCTTCACGGGAGCGGCACGCAGGCTGAGCGCGTAGTCGCCGCCGCCTGTCGTATCACCCCAGCCGTAGACCATGGCGGCCGTACCAGGCGTGTACGCGGTGTCCTTGGAGGGCGCCATGCGGATGACCGCGCTCTCGGGCAGCGGGGAGGCGAGCGTGAGCACGGCGAAGTCCCCGGCGTTCGTGAAGCTGTCGTACCCCGGGTTGACCCAGGTGTCGCGCACGGAGATCTCCTGACCCTTACCGGAGAGCAGGTCGCCACGGTTGGCGATGATCTTCAGGTCACGGACCTCCTGAGGTGGCGCCCCCAGCACAGCCTGGCTCAGACAGTGGGCCGCGGTCAGCACCATCGACGGATCGATCACCACGCCGCCGCAGAACTGCCCCGCGCGCGTACCTCCGAACAGGTCACGGCTGGACAGCGCCACCGTCCACGGGCTTTGGGAAATGTCGACCGGAAAGCCGCCGACGACGACGCTGTCGGCAGCCGCCGGGGCAGGGGACGACAGGGGTATCAGGGCCGCCGCGGCCGCAAGGGCCAGCGCTGGGGCGATGGGACGGCACATTCGCGCTCCTCACTCTGGGATGACCATGGAGTACCCAGAGTGATTCAGCGGGCTATGTCACGCACGCCGCACACATACCGAGGGCCCGGCTCCCCAGCGGGAGTCGGGCCCTCAGTGCCGTACGGCCGAGACCTAGTCGAGGTAGTCGCGCAGCACCTGCGAGCGCGACGGGTGACGCAGCTTCGACATCGTCTTGGACTCGATCTGGCGGATGCGCTCACGCGTGACGCCGTACACCTTGCCGATCTCGTCGAGGGTCTTCGGCTGACCGTCGGTGAGACCGAAACGCATGGAGACGACGCCTGCCTCGCGCTCGGACAGGGTGTCGAGGACGGAGTGCAGCTGCTCCTGGAGGAGCGTGAAGCTGACCGCGTCCGCCGGAACCACGGCCTCGGAGTCCTCGATGAGGTCACCGAATTCGCTGTCGCCGTCCTCGCCCAGCGGGGTGTGCAGGGAGATGGGCTCGCGGCCGTACTTCTGGACCTCGATGACCTTCTCGGGGGTCATGTCGAGTTCCTTGGCCAGCTCCTCCGGGGTGGGCTCGCGGCCCAGGTCCTGGAGCATCTGGCGCTGCACGCGCGCGAGCTTGTTGATGACCTCGACCATGTGCACCGGGATACGGATGGTGCGGGCCTGGTCGGCCATGGCGCGGGTGATCGCCTGACGGATCCACCAGGTGGCGTACGTGGAGAACTTGTAGCCCTTGGTGTAGTCGAACTTCTCGACCGCGCGGATCAGACCGAGGTTGCCCTCCTGGATGAGGTCCAGGAAGAGCATGCCGCGGCCGGTGTAGCGCTTGGCCAGGGAGACCACCAGACGGAGGTTGGCCTCCAGGAGGTGGTTCTTGGCGCGGCGGCCGTCCTCGGCGATGATCTCCAGCTCGCGCTTGAGCTTCGGGGCGAGCTTGTCGGCGTTGGCCAGCTTGTCCTCGGCGAACAGACCGGCCTCGATGCGCTTGGCGAGCTCGACCTCCTGCTCGGCGTTGAGGAGGGGGACCTTGCCGATCTGCTTGAGGTAGTCCTTGACCGGGTCGGCGGTGGCGCCGGCCGCGGCGACCTGCTGCGCGGGCGCGTCGTCCTCGTCCTCGTCGGACAGTACGAAGCCCTGGGCGCCGTCCTCGGCGGGCTCTTCGGCGCCGGGCTTGCCCGGAGTCTCCTCGACCGCCTCGTCGTCGATCAGCTCGACGTCGTCCTTCTTGGCGGTGGTCTTCTTGGCCGCCGTCTTCTTGGCGACCGTCTTCTTCGCGACGGCCTTCTTGGCGACCGTCTTCTTGGCAGTGGCCTTCTTGGCGGACGCGTCCTCAGCCGGATCGTCGGCGACGGGCACCGCCGGGGCGGCGGTGGCGGTGGCCTTCTTGGTGGTCACCGTCTTCGCCGCCACCGTCTTGGTGGCGGTGCGCTTGGCCGGACTCTTCGCTGCGACGCTCTTTCGTGTGCGCTTGGGCTCCGCGGCACTGACCATCAGCGTCACACCCTCTTCCTCGAGGATCTGGTTGAGGCTGCGCAGTACGTTCTTCCACTGAGTGGCCGGAATCTGGTCAGCTTCGAAGGCCCGACGCACGTCATCGCCGGCGATCTGCCCCTCAGCCTTTCCCCGCTCAATGAGCGCCATGACAGAGACGGACTCGGCGATCTCCGGCGGGAGCGTACGGGATGTGCTGGCCGACACGAACAACCTCTCGGAACGTTGGAAAACGGCTTCCGGCCCCGTCCACTGCGGACAGGAACCGACGACCGCCGACTTGGGAATGGGCCGACGGCGCGGGCGGGGGCCGGGAAGAAGCACAGCGCCGTAAGCGGCGTCCGTATTCCCTCCTCGGCTGTCACCTCTTAGGTCATCGCGCAGTTCCGAGGAGCGTTACGCCCAATCTGCGTGGCCCGAGTCACACCCCGTAAGCACTCAAAAACGACCAGATACGGCCAGATGGGGGTAGCCGGTGGACCCATCACCGCAAACCGATGGGTTCATCACCTCATCGCACCGCCGGACCCCGTCGGGTCCCGGAAGGATCCGACGGGGTCCGGCGGGGTCCGACAGGACCGGTTCGCCGACCAAGCGATGCCATGAGAGGGCACATGCCCCCGACCACGCCGCCCTCGGGCCGCGGTCAGTGCTCGCGCGGCGCGGGCACCACGCGCTCCACCTCGGGGTGGACGGTGAGCAACTGCCGCATGGCCGCCTCGGCCGCCGCGCCGTCGGCCGCGGCCAGAGCGTCGACGATCCGAGCGTGGTGCCCCAGGGAAGCCTCGTTCGGCCGGTCACAGCCGGCGACAGGGCCGCCGGAGACCTGGAGCGCGGCCGAGACGATCCCCGAAAGGTGCTCCAGCATGCGGTTGCCCGAGACCTGGATGAGCAGCGAGTGGAACTCCGCGTCGGCCCGCGAGAAGGTGAGCGAGTCACCCTGTGCCATCGCGTGGCCCATGATCTCGACCATGTCGCCGAGGCGCTGCTGGACCTCCTCACGCCCGTGCCCCGCGGCCAGGCGCGCGGCGAGCGGCTCGATCGTCCAGCGCAGCTCGCTCAGCTCGCGCCGCTGGTCGTCGCGCTGCGGCCCGAAGGCCCGCCATTCGATGATGTCCGGGTCGAGGAGATTCCAGTCACTGACGGGGCGCACCCGCGTACCGACATTGGGGCGGGCGCTGACCAGGCCCTTCGCTTCGAGCACGCGGAGCGATTCACGGACGACGGTGCGGGAGACCTCGAACCGCTGTCCGATCTCCTCGGGGACGAGCGGGCGGTCCGCGCCGAGGTCGCCGGAAACAATCATCTGGCCCAGTTGTTGGACGAGTTGGCCGTGCAGTCCGCGTCCGCGGCTGCCCGCGGCGCGTCGGCCCACGCGGCCCAGCTCCGGGTCCGCGCTCTCCCACGCGGAGGCGCCGACACGTTCGGCACCAGGGGTCTCGGCGTAGGGGTAGCGGTCGAGTTCGCCCGGGCCGGTCAGGCCGGAGTCTGCGGAGCGGGCGGCGGTCATCATGGTGTGCGCAAGGGTACTCACGGATCATTTGTCGGCGCTGTCCCCAACTCCCTTGAGGTCTTTGGTGAAAAGCACACGAAAGGGTGATCGCTCACCCCGTCGCAATTGACGCCTTATCGGAAAGAAATGGGCGTTCTCCGGGGAGTTGTGTGCATGGCGGGAACGGAAGGGTACGGACGGTCGCCATCGAACCCCGCTCCGCAGGGTCGTGAGCAGATATGCGCAGAGCAGCGCGGTCAGCGACAACATCAGTGCACCACCCACGGGTTGGGCGATCAGCCGCGCTCCGGCGGCCAGATAGCGCTCCCCACCGAACGGCCATTGCATCAGCACGAGCTCGCACAGTCGCTCCGGAAACCCGGCCGCCGTCCGTACGGACGGCCCCTCCAAGGCTTTTTGTACGAGCGGTACGACCACGATCGGCACGGCGAGCACCGCTGCGAGCCCGGCGGACGTGGCACGGAAGATGCCCGCCGCCAGCACCCCCGCCCAGGCGCAGCCCACCACGAGTCCGATCCAACTCGCGCTCAGGGAAAGCCAGTCGGCGGGAACTCCGGTGAGCTCCCGTCCGTAGACGAGATAGAGCGCTTCGAGGTCGCAGCCCACGGTGAGGAAAGCCAGTATCAGGGCGGTGGCCGAGGCGACGAGGAGTTTGGCGGCGAGCAGTCCCAGGCGACGGGGGACGGTGCCGCGGTCCGCGGCCAGGGCGGGGTGGCGGAATTCCTCGCCGGAGGCGATCGCCCCGAGCAGCCCCGCGCCGAGCGCCGCGGGGGGCAGGGGGCATTGCTGCGGCCAAGCGGCCAGCAGGCGCGGCTGAGACGTGTGACCGATTCTGGCCAGAAATACGGACAGGAGCGCGGACGTGACCAGCACAGCGGCAAAGGTGAGGTAGCCGGTGCCGACTCCGGCGGCACGCCGCAGTTCGTAGCGCAGCGGACGCAGCGGGCTCGGGGCTTGGCGTACGGCGATGGGCGGCGGGAGCGGGGGCAGAGTCTCCGCGGTCGGCGACTCGGTCGGGCTCGGCTCGTCGGCAGTGCGCGCGCCCGTCAGGCTCGGCTCGTCGGCAGTGCGCGCGCCACCGTCGTCGGGCGCCGCGGCCCGGGATCCCATGTCGCCGATCTCGTCGGCGAGTTGGTGTACGAGGATGCCGTGCCGGAAGGCGGTCTCACCGACGTCGGCACATGTGCTGCCGTACACCGAGAGCCGGTTTCCCTCCTCTCGCACGATCTCGACGGAACGCTGTGCGGTGCGGGCTTCCTTGGTGAGCAGGGCGCCGAGACGGGCGGCGTGCGGGCTGAGGACGGCCACCCGGGGACGGAGCCGGGTGCGAGCGAAGTCCGAGACCTCCTGCTCGGCGACGAGTCGGCCCTCCTCCAGCGTGACGACCCGGTCGGCGGTCCGCGCGGCCTCCTTGGGATCGGCCGTCGTGAACAGCACGGTGCCGCCCTGGGCCGCGTGCGCGTGCAGTATCCCGTGCAGCCAGCGGCCCTCTCGGGCGCAAAGTCCGTCGGCGGGATCGTCGAGGACGAGGGTGTGCGGGTCGGACAGCAGTGCGCAGGCAAGACCGAGGCGGCGGTCCATGCCGCGTGAAAGGGTGCGCAGGCGTTCGTCGCGCAGGCTGACGAGCCCGACCACTTCGAGCACTTCGTCGGCACGCCGTACCGGCACACCGGCGGCGGCGCACAGCATGCGGAGCTGTCCGCGGACCGTGCGCGCGGGATGGCCGGGCACCTCACCCAGAAGCACGCCGACTTCGCGCGACGGATGGGCGATCCGGTGCAGCGGGCGGCCTCTGAAGTAGGCGATTCCGCGGCCCTGCTGAAGTTCGAGCATGAGCCTGAGCGTCGTCGTCTTGCCCGCGCCAGGGGCTCCGAGGAGCGCGGTGACGCGGCCCGCGCGCGCCTCGAAGGACACGTCGTCGACAGCGGCTGGAAAATCCTTACAGGGGTTGCTGGTCAATCCGATGGCCTGGATCACTCACAGCAAGATAGCGCTATATTTCCGTTTTTTCGGGCAGCCTGAGGCTCATCGCGGCCCGGCCTTCATCTCTCTCGCGAGAACGCCCCGGCCCCGAGTCGGGCTCTCCCTCTCTCCCCTCGTCAGACCTCGGGCCGCAGCATCGGCGGATTGAGCAACGTGGCGCCGCCCGCTCGGAACAGTTGAGCGGGTCGACCGCCCTGGCGCGTGGTCGTGCCGCCCGTAGGCACGAGGAAACCCGGTGTGCCCGTCACCTTGCGGTGGAAGTTGCGCGGATCGAGTGCCACACCCCACACGGCCTCGTACACACGGCGCAGCTCGCCCACGGTGAACTCGGTCGGGCAGAAAGCGGTGGCCAACGACGAGTACTCGATCTTGGACCGGGCACGCTCCACACCGTCCGAGAGGATCTGCGCGTGGTCGAAGGCGAGAGGCGCCGCCTGTTCACCGTCGCGGGCATAACCACCCTGCTGCAACAGCTCCTCCACGGGCGCCCAGCGCGCGCTGTTGGCGTCACCACCGGCCCTCGGTGCGGGCAGATCGGGAGCCAGCGCGAGATGGGCGACGCTGACCACCCTCATCCGCGGGTCACGCTTGGGGTCGCCGTAGGTCGCCAGCTGTTCCAGGTGCGCGCCATTGTCCTGTGCCGGGGCGGATGGGTCGTGGGCACACAGCCCGGTCTCCTCGACCAACTCGCGCGCCGCCGCCTGCGCCAAATCCTCGTCGGACCGCACGAAGCCGCCCGGAAGCGCCCACCGGCCCTGAAACGGCTGCTCACCCCGCCGCACCGCCAGCGCGCACAGGGCATGGCGACGCACGGTCAGCACGACCAGGTCCACGGTCACGGCAAAGGGCGGAAAGGCCGACGGGTCGTAGGGCATGCCGCGATCATAGTCGTCTGCCTGACGATAAACACGCCCTTCGCAGGCCGCTTCCACCGCTGATCCCCTTCCGTCCGGTACGGGTCCCACCAGCCGCTGCCCATCCCCGTCCGAAGGCGCGTCCCGCAAGGTCACACTCCCAACTGCAGCCAATCGGCCGCCTCCTCGACCATGGCGAGACCGAGCCTGCTGATGCGTACGGAGAAGGGGGCGCCCGCGATCCGCAGTCCGGTCAGCCCGAGCTCGCCCAGCGGTGCGCTGCTGACCGGGCGCAGTGTCACCGTCCCGGCCGGGACGTCGGGGCGGATCCCGGCAAGAGCGGTGAGAAGCAGTACCCCGGCTGCCGCTGCCGTGGCCGCCGGTCGGCAGGCCGCGGGATGCGGCAGGGGTGCGCCGGCCTCCGTGCGCTGCTCCCCCGCGTACATCTCGGGCAGTCGGTGCCCGAAGGTCTCGGACGCTGTCAGCAGCCCCCGCAGCAGCGCGCCCGCCTCCTTCTCGTAGCCCGCGGCGGCCAGTCCCGAGACGGCGATCGCGGTCTCTTGAACGCGCACGGCGCCACCCCGGTGGCCGAAGGGGTTGTACGCCGCCTCCCTCACGCCCAGGCTGCGCAGCCCCCAGCCAGAGTCCATGGCCGGGCCGCCGAGCAGCCGGGCAAGCTGCTCCGTCTGCGCCTTGTCGAGCAGGCCGGGTGCCAGCGCGCCGGAGCCGAGCAGCCCCGTGTCGAGGAGGTGGACGCTACCCGCACCGAGGCGCAGCACAAGGCGCCCGTCCAGGGCTCGGGCGGCCGCCGGTCTGCCACCACCCCGGTCGTCGACCCAGAATTCCTCGCGGAACGCGGTCCGCAGCTCCTGCGCCCACTGCCGCAGCTCCAAACCACCCGGCCTGCCATGTGCGTCGAGCAGATCGGCGCCCAGCAGTGCCGCCCGATGGGCGTGCGCCTGCGTCTCGCAGCGAAACGGTCCGCCAGGGTCCGGATCGGGCAGGTAGGTACCGCCGCCGACGGCAGCCCGCAGCCATGTGAGGCAGCGTTCGGCTGCGGGAAGCAACTCCGCCGTCTCATGCTCCGCCAGGCCCCAGCGCCGGGCTTCCGCGAGGAGCACGGGGAACAGCAGGGTCGCTTCGGTGGCCGTGCAACCCGGAGGCAGGTGCGGGCCCGCGTCCCGGCGCGGTCCGGGGATCAGGCCGGACTGCTGTCCGGGACCCGCGAGTTGGGTGCGGGCGAGAGTCCGCAGAGTGCCCGCGGCGAGCCCAGCGCCGAGTGGCAACGTCATCCGGGCCGCGACCAGTGCCTCGGCCGGGGCCAGGCCGCAGCGCCACGGCGCCCCTGCCGCAAGGTACGTGTCGGACGGGTGGACGGGGTCACGCAGCAGCAGCGCCTGGAGATCCTCGACACAGGTGTGCAGGAACGCCGGAACCCTGGGGTCGTCGCTCACCGCCCGGGCCTGGGACAGCGGGCTCGTCGCACCGTGTCCCACCGCCCTGATGGGCCCCGCGCCGTCCGGACGTACCCGCAGCTCCACGCTTCGCGCTCCGCCGGGCGGCAGTTCGATCTCCCACCGGAGCAGCCCCGCGGAGGCCAGGGCATCGGCGGGCGGAGGGTCGGCAGTAACTGCCGAGTTTCCCGCTGCGCAGGACCATCGCAGGCCCGAGTCGTGGACGCTGGCCGGCAGTTCGGGCCCGGCACGGCCCGAGGCAACCGAGCCGAGCTCCGCGAGATCCGTGCCCAGGGCGACCTCGACGGGCAGGCGCAGGGTGCGCGGAGCGGCGCTCTGCAGGGTGATCCGCTCCGTGCCGTCCGCGGAGCGTGTCCGTTCCACGACCACGTTCGGATCCGGGCCACCGTCGGCAGACGCGCGGACCGTACCCACGAAGCGGGCTCGGTCGGCCGCGACCATCCGGGCCTGCACGGCGAGCGGTTCGCGCCCCGCCACCCGCACCTGGCAGCGGGAAAGTATCCGCCGACCTCCACAGTAGAAACCCTCCAGCCCATGGCCGGTCAGCTGCCCCTGTTCCGTGGAGATCGCCAGTCCCGGCAGGGCGACGCAGATCAGCGCGGTGTGCGCCGGCGGCAGGTGCGTGGTCCGGCGCGGTGCGTTGGGCGCGTGACGAGTTGCGGGACCGCCCGCCCCGCTGAAGCAACTCGAAGCGCTCTCCGCTCCGGCGAACTGGGCCGACGAACCACCTCGACGCGTGAAGGGCTGCGCAGTCGGGCGACCCGGCGGAAGGTCGCCATCAGGGCTGGAGGACGGATTGGGCAAGAGCATGGGGCGGCTTCCTCCGCGCTCGGTGCGCCTTGGGCGCGCTCGGCGCCGGGTTGGGGGCTCCGGAGGGTCGGGGTGTTGCGGCGGCACGGCCCGGCCACGGATACCGCCACACAGGTGAACGGCATGGCGCGGCTCCGGGTCACGCTCTGGGCCGGTGAAGCCGACCGAATGGCGGTGAGGTGGTCGGCCGACCGCGTCCAGGCCGACCGGGACACGGTCGGTGCACCCAGGGGATGTGGCAAACGGGTGGGGAGACGCACACACGCGCCATCGGCTCGGTGGGCGCACTGCTCGCCAACGGCGCGATGGGCGTCCCATAGGTCATCGGCGCGCTGAATTTGCTGCTCGCCGACGGCCCGGTGGGAGTGCTGCCCGCCCACCGCTCGGTGGGAGCCCTGGCGATCACCGGCAGGATGGAAGCGCCTTTCGTCATCGGCATGGTGGGAGCAACCTTCGCCGTGACGGTCCACTGCCGCGAGGGAGTCATGCACCTCGTCGTGGTGAGCGTGCGGTTCGCCTTCGGCGCGGCAGCAACATCGTTTGCCACCCATGGCACGGAGGTGAGCGCGTGCCGTCGCATGGCACGGAGCGGCACCCCGTACCAAGGGCACCAGGCCGTTCACCCGGCCTGTTGCTCGCCACCTCACCCTGATTCCGGCGCTCATGTCTCCTCCCCCGCACCGCGCCGACCGGCCTCACGGCGGGCCCGTGGCCGACCGCTCGTCCCCTCGGGCGCTCGGCCCGGTCCGTCCCCGGCGGGTGAGGCTTCGTCGGCGGGCCGGCGCCGATGGAGACTGCCCGCCCCCGGGGACCGACGACTCGGACGTGCTCCCCCGCTTCCTGCCGAACGCGCCCCAAGTCGGCGACGGGTTGCGGTGCCCGAGGACTGCGCCGTGGCTCCGGCTGCGCCGGAGCCCGTCGACGGCACCACCACGTCGAGTTGCTCGGAAGGGGCCGCTGCTCCTGGCCGTCCCGAGCCCGACCTCGGCCCGTCACCATCGCGCGGCGCCGAGAGAGCGGGCTCCGATGCTTGCTCCGCTTGCGCCCCGGTGCGCCCGGTACGCTCCGCGCGCAGGCAGCGGCGGATCGATTCCGGGTCCAGGCCCTCGTTGCACGCCTGGTGCAGAAGTCGGGCGAAGAGATAGTCGGGATCGGCTCCAAGGGCCATGGCCAAGGCTTCCCGGGCCTCCAGTTCGTCGCCGGTCGACCAAGCGACCCACCCCGCGAGAGTGAGAGGTGCCGCGGCGTGCTCGCTGTAGGAGCCGACGCAGCGGCGGGCCAGCGCTCGCCAAAGGCGCAAGGCCGGGCCCGCCTCGTCCCCTTCCATCCACTCGGCGGCACGGTCACGGGTCGTGCGGTCCTGAAGACCGAGGATCAGCGTGGCGGCCTCGTCGTGCTCCAGGAGTCCGTCGTCGCGGAGGTCCGCCGGGCGGGTGCCGGACACCGGTGGAGCGTCGGCGAGCCGCTTCATGACCTGCCGGGCCAGCTCGAGGGCCTCCGCAGCCACATGTGCGCGACTCTCGTCGTCCAGGATCCTGGGGACCAGAGCCATGCTCGCCGTGTCGAGCGCGGCCTCCTGCTCCAGCGCGACCGCGCTCTCCCAGGGAACGAGCCGAGCCGTGAATTCCCGCAGGGACCCCCGCACCTGGAGGCCCGCGTAGGTCGCGGCGGCGGCGATGACGGAGGTGCCGGGCAAACCGATCGGCTCCCCGTCGGACGAACAGCACCCCTGGCCCGGGCAGCAGTACGACCAGAAGCGACCGTCGGAAATACACAGGGCCTCGATCACAGGGACGTCAAGGCGACCGCAGGCCGTCCGCAGCAACTGCGCCAGCGGCCGCAGACGTTCCATGACGTCCCGTCCCGACTCTCCGCTCTCCGGTTCCAGGCAGAGGTAGGCGACCATGCTCTCGGGCCGGGCACCTCTGCGCTCGCTTCCCTTCACCAAACCCTGCGCCAGCTGCTCGGCCACGGAAGGCCAATCGTCCGCGTGGGCGGGGATGCCGAGCCGCGCCCGCCCGCCGAAGCGACCGCGCCGCTCTCGGTCGTGCAGGGCGACCAGCACGATGCTGTCCTCCGGCCGATACCCGAGCAGGTACGGCAGGGCATCGGCCAGCTCGGCCGGCGACCGCAGAGTGACCTGGTGCTCGCTGGGCAGATCGGGCCCTCCGCTCCCGGGCCGCCCCTTCCGCGCGCCGCCCGCGGCACCATCGTCGTGCCCGCCGCGCCCACCCTCTCCTGCGTGCAGACCGTGCCCGCCATCTCCCCCGTGCAGACCATGCCCGCCGATGTCACCGTTGCCGGACGCACCGGCCGCTTCGTCGTGATTCGTCATGCCGTGACCATCCCGCGAATCTCGAAATCCCGCTGCGACCTGTGGATAACCACGACCATGGACACGACATGAGTTGTCCACAAGGCGGCAGGCAGGTTCACGCGATGTCCGATCCATCGGGTTGCCTGGGGGCATGACCAACGAAGACCCGGACCCACGGCCGACGATGACCCGCACATCGCGGCCGACGCCGTACTCGCCCGCTCGTCGGTGCCCCGGCGGGCGCCGCCCGGCTGCGCGAGGATCAGTGGCGTGCCCTCGATGCCCCAGTAGCCGAGAAGCCCAGAGCCCTGGTCGCGCAGCGCGCGGAGTGAGGCAAGTCCGCGGTGCACTTCGTCGCGACCGAGCCGCTGCGCGGAGCGGGGCACCGGGCCCACCGTCGTCGTCTCGCCGCTCCTCTCGCTCACATCCCCTTCTGACCACGGCTGTTCAACAACGTCACCCTGCGCCTGCCCGGCAGTGACGACTTCCCCGCAGAGGCCAAACGCCGGGCCACCCGCGCCCTCGCCGCCGCGGCAGCCGTCGCCGCCCTCACCGTCGAGGTCGGCGACCGCTACCCGCTGGGGCGACATCGCCAAGGCCCACGACCGCGTCGACGCAGGCGGCCGGGGACGGGCGCTGGTCACCTTCCCTCGCTGATCGGTCCGTCGGCGCGTCATGACCGCCGCCCCTGACAGGTGGTTTCGGCCCAGGTGTCAGGCCGTGTCAGGCCGTCTTCACCGTCTTCATGGTGAAGTGCGAGGTGACGTTCTTGATCCGCGGGATGGTCATGACGCGCCGGCTGAGGAAGGTCTCGTAAGCGGGCAGGTCGGCGACGGCGACGCGCACGAAGTAGTCCGGGATGCCGAACAGCCTGCGCAGCTCGATGACCTCCTCGGCCTGCGTGAGGGTCTGCTCGAAGCGCTCGACCGTCTGCGCGTCCTGGGCTTCGAGGCTGAGCTCGATGAGCACCTCGAAGGAGCGGCCCACGGCAGCCGGGTCGATGACGGCCCGATAACCGCGGATGACACCGTCGGCTTCCAGGCGTTGGACGCGCCGCAGGCACGGCCCGGTCGTGAGCCCGACGCGCTGCGCCAGCTCGACGTTGGTCAGCCGTCCATCCCGCTCCAGCTCGGCAATGATTGCCAGATCGATCGCATCCACGACAAAAGATTGCACCCCAGACTGACGAATGAGCAATCTTTGCAACCACATGTGGTGCGTTTTTCGAGACGATAAACAGATGCAACAAGACGTTCTGACCCGCGCACCGGTACCGGAAGCCGCCCCGGCCCCGGCTTCCCGGCGCCAGCAGATAACCGAAGGAGTCCGTGACTCCTTCTCCGCCGGCCTCGGGATCTTCCCCCTGGGCATCGCTCTCGGCCTGCTGATCCTCCAGGCCGGCCTGCCGTGGTGGCTCACACCCGCCCTGTCCCTGGCCGCGTTCGCCGGCTCGCTGGAACTGCTGCTGGTGGGCATGATGGCCACCGTCACGCCGCTGGCCGCGGTCGCGCTGACCGTACTCGTGGTCAACTTCCGGCACGTCTTCTACGCCTTCTCCTTCCCCCTCCACCTGGTCAAGCACCCGGCCGCGAAGGCATACGCCGTCTACGCGATGATCGACGAGGCGTATGCGGTCAACGCCTCGCTGCCCGAGACCGAACGCTCCGGACCCCGGCTACTCGCAATGCAGATCGCCTGCGAGATCTACTGGGTCGGCGGCGGCCTGGTCGGCGTCGCCCTCGGCGCCGCGCTGCCCGCGCCGATCAAGGGCCTGGAGTTCGCGCTCTGCGCCCTGTTCACCGTGCTCACCCTGGACGCCTTCCGCTCCCGCCGCGAGGTCCCCTCGGTCCTGCTCGCCGGAGCCAGTGCCACCGTCGCGCTCGTACTGACCCCGGGCCTCGCCATGTTCACCGCGCTGCTGCTCTTCGCCGGCCTGCTCCTGGTGCGCCACGCGGTCACCGCACCCCGCCCCGCCAAGGAGCCCACCGATGCCTAGCACCTCGTACCTCATCGCCGTCCTGGCGATCGTCTTCACCATCACCCTCGCCCTGCGCGCCCTGCCCTTCGCGGTACTCGGCAGGCTGCGCGGCTCGGCAATGGTGCAGCAACTGTCGGTGTGGATGCCGGTGGGCATCCTGGCGATCCTCGCCGTCACGGCCCTGCACGGCACGATCACCACCGACCCGCACGGAATGGCATACGCGCTCCTCGCCGTCGCGGTCACCATCGGCGTCCACCTGGCCTTCGGCCACCGCACGATCCTGAGCGTGGGCATCGGCACCGCCCTCTACGTCGTCCTGCTCAACACCCTGTGACCAGCGGTGATCAGCCGCGATCAGCCCGAGGAGCAACGTCCGTTGAACACCTTCACCCCGGCCCCCGACAGCTACTACGAGCGCATCGACGAGCACCGCTACAAGCCGACAACCCACGCGGGCGGGGCCTGGGATCCCGACGAACAGCATTTCAGCCCGCTCGGCGGCCTCGTCGTCCACGCCATCGACCGCCATCTGGCCGCGCGGCCGGACACCGGCCTGGTCCTGGCCCGAATCAGCTACGACATCCTCGGGCGGCTCGCCCTCGACGAGTGCGAGATCCGGGTGGACACCGTCCGCCCTGGCCGCACCATCGAGCTGATCGAAGCAGTCGTACTCATCGCCGACCAGCCCGTGGTCCGGGCCCGAGCCTGGCTCCTCGCCACCATCGACACCTCCGCCGTCGCCGGCGGCCCCGACGACCGGCTCGCCCCTCCCGAGGGGTTCGGCTCCTGGCCGATGACCTCGGTGTGGCCGGGCGGGTACATCGCCTCCCTGGATGTCCGCCCGCTCGCGCCACCCCGGCCGGGCCGTACGGCAGCCTGGATCTCCACCCGTGTCGGCCTCGTCGCCGGCGAGCCCAGCAGCCCGCTCGCGTCCTACCTCGCCCTCGTCGACACCGCCAACGGCATCGCCGTACGACAGCCGCCCACCGCCTGGATGTACCCCAACGTCGACCTGACCGTCCACCTCCACCGCCGGCCCGAAGGCCACTGGACCGGCCTGGACACCACGGTCACCTTCGGCCCCACCGGCCAAGGTCTCACCAGCACCGTCCTGCACGACCTCAACGGCCCGGTCGGACACGCACAACAGATCCTCACCGTCCGTCCCATACCGAACCAGTGAGCGCGGACGAAGCCCTCGGAAGTCGGTGCGGGGCCGTGGGCGATGATCGAGCCGCTGTTGCCCAAGGTGAAGCGTCGGAGCCGGCCTTGCCCGTCGACTCGTCGACCTCTCCATGGACGCGCCGGCCAAGGACTCGACTGCGAGCTGAAGCCAAGCTGCCGGACCCGGACGGCGAACGCACGCGCAACCGCGGCCACGCCGACCCATTCATCGAGGGCGTCACCACGCGGCACAGGTCGGCCGGTGCGGGGCGAGCAGCGGGAGTCGTCTACCCAGCCACGGCGAGGGCGAGTGGGAGTACCTGGCCGGCTCCGGCCTGGCGCAGGAGGCGTGCACCTACGGCCAGGGTCCAGCCGGAGTCGGTGTAGTCGTCGACGAGCAGGACCGGGCCGGGGGTGCCGGCCAGGGCGGCGGCGAGTTCGTCGGGCACGGTGAACGAGGCGGCCAGGGCGCGCAGCCGCTGGGCGGAGTTGCTGCGGTGCGCCGCGTGCTCGCCGGCCTGTGGGGTGTAGTCCAGGCTGCCCAGCAGCGGGAGCCTGCCGACCCGGGCCAGGCCCCCGGCCAGTGAGGCGACCAGTTGCGGGCGGGTGCGAGAGGGCATGGAGACGATCCCCACCGGCCGCGCCATCGCGTCAGGGGCGCCGCCGGCCCAGCCGCCCGGCGAGCGCGCCCAGTCGGCAAGCACCGTCACGACGGCGGCCAGCACGTCGTCCGGAACCGGCCCGTCCGCGACCTGCGCCGAGAACAGCGGACGCAGGCGGTTGCCCCAGCCGATGTCCGACAGCCTTCCCAGCGCACGCCCGGTGGCCGCCTGCTGGCCTGCTGGGATACGGCCTTTGAGGTCGACCCCGACCGCGGGCATACCCGAGGGCCACATTCGGCGCGGCTCGACCTCGACCCCCGGGCGGTCCAGCTCACCCGCCGCGCCGGCGAGAGCGCCGGGCGAGACGGCGGGATCGAGCCAGGGCCCGGCGCAGGAGTCGCAGCGACCGCACGGGACCGCCTTCTCGTCGTCGAGCTGCCGCTGCAAGAACTCCATGCGGCACCCCGTGGTCGCCACGTAGTCCCGCATGGCCTGCTGCTCCGCCTCACGCTGCCGGGCCACCCACGCGTACCGCTGCGCGTCATACGCCCACGGCTGCCCCGTGGCGGTCCAGCCCCCCTTCACACGCTTGACCGCCCCGTCCACGTCCAGGACCTTCAGCATCGTCTCCAACCGCGAACGTCGAAGATCCACCAACGGCTCGAGCGCCGGCAGCGACAGCGGACGACCCGCCTGTTCCAGAACCGCCAGCGTGCGCCGTACCTGCTCCTCGGGTGGGAAGCCCACCGAAGCGAAGTACGCCCAGATCGCCTCGTCCTCCCGCCCTGGCAGCAGCAGCACATCCGCATGGTCCACACCACGCCCCGCACGCCCCACCTGCTGGTAATAGGCGATCGGGGACGAGGGCGACCCCAGGTGCACCACGAAGCCCAGGTCCGGCTTGTCGAAGCCCATCCCCAGCGCCGAGGTCGCCACCAGCGCCTTCACCCGGTTCGCCAGCAGATCCTCCTCCGCCTGCAACCGATCGGCGTTCTCCGTCTTTCCTGTGTACGACGTCACGGTGTGCCCGCACTGACGCAGGAACGCGGTGACCTCCTCCGCCGCCGCCACCGTCAGCGTGTAGATGATCCCCGAACCCGGCAGATCCCCCAGCCGCTCCCCCAGCCACGCCAGCCGATGCGCCGCATCCGGCAGCTCCAGCACCCCCAACCGCAGGCTCTCCCGGTCCAGCGGCCCCCGCAGAACCAGAGCACCCCCGCCCCCCGTCCCCAACTGCTCGGCCACATCCGCGGTCACCCGCGCGTTCGCCGTCGCCGTCGTGGCCAGGACCGGCACACCCGCCGGCAACTCCGCCAGCATCGTGCGCAACCGGCGGTAGTCGGGGCGGAAGTCGTGCCCCCAGTCGGAAATACAGTGCGCCTCGTCGACCACCAGAAGACCGGTCGTGGCCGCGAGCTTGGGCAACACCTGCTCGCGAAAATCTACAGAATTGAGGCGTTCCGGACTCACGAGGAGAACATCGGTCTCGCCGCGCTCGACCTCCTCGTAGATGGTGTCCCATTCCTCCGGGTTGGCCGAGTTGATGGTGCGCGCCCGGATCCCCGCCCGCGCCGCCGACTCGACCTGGTTGCGCATCAGCGCCAGCAGCGGCGAGATGATCACCGTGGGGCCGGAGCCACGCCGGCGCAGCAGAGCCGTGGCGACGAAGTACACCGCCGACTTGCCCCAGCCGGTGCGCTGCACCACCAGGGCACGCCGGCGCTCCTCCACCAGAGCCGCCACCGCCTGCCACTGGTCCTCCCGCAGCCGCGCCGCACCCCCCGGGGCACCGACGAGCTCAGCGAGGATGGCATCGGCTTCAGCGCGGAGCTCCAGGTTGTCCATGCCCCCATGCAACCCGATGGCAAGGACAATCGGCCAATTCACCCCGCGTGACGACAAGCTCGCGAACGGTCCACCGGCCACGCGCCGATCGAGGATGGCCAGGGCACATTGCTCGGCCACGAGCATCCTGGATCAGCACGTGATCAACATGTTTACGCAGGTCAGGGTGCCATTCCCGCTGGAATTCGAACGCCTTCCCAGTTCTGCAGCCCATAACGGCTCAACAACGTCGACAACCGACTGCCGGATGGAGTTCCCGCGGCGGCAGCTGGACGACGAGCAGGTGGTGCCGTGCGGGCGAGCCCGGTTCGAGACGTCCGTGTCCCCTGCGGCGCTCGACGGCGAACTCGGCCACGCGGGCGTCGACGCCGAGCCCCGCTCGTGGACGACACGACGGAGATCGGCCGGACCCTCGCGGTGGCCGCGCGCATGCTCCGACGCTCCGGGGAGCAGGGCATGTTGCCGCTGGTCCTGGCAGCACAGGCATGGCTCACGTGTCGTCATCAAGAACACGGGGCAGGGATATAAACGACGTACGGCAGGAAAACGGTCGGTGGCCCCAATTGCTCGTTGCCGCAACCAAGTTCGACAAGGAGAATTGAGGTCCGCTCCCCGCACGGCTCGCCCGTGGTCCGGTAGGGCCCTGCTGCGGTGTGCGCTCCCCCAAGTCCGACCTCGCCCGCTGTGTGGGCGCGTAGCCGAAGGGAGGACCGTGACCTTCGGATTCGCTCCGTCCTCGGCGGCATCCATGTCGACGTCTGCCGACTTGTCCGCCGCTTCCGCCAACCCACTGGCCCGGATGCTCGAACCCGCCGAATGGGCCGCCGCGGGGATTCCGCTGCTGCGCAATCCCCGTGAGGTCGTCAGCGGACTGCACGCCCGGCACCGGCCCAGACCTGCGACCGCGATCGTGGCCGTCCTCGACGCGGACGAGCGGCTGAGGGCGAGCGCCTCGTTCACCCGGCGTTCGGCACCGGCCGACGGCTGGGTGTTCCGCAACGCCCTGCTCGCGCAGTTGCGCCGGGTCATCCCGCACGACCTGCGGCGCCGCACCCCGGTGCGCACCGCTGTGCTGCTCTACTGCCGTGAGGGTGAGGCGCGCTGGACGGAGGAGGACGGAGCGTGGATGTGGGGGTTGCGGGACGCCTGCACACTCCACGGGCTGCGCTGCGGGGCGTACATCACGCTGACGCAGGACGGCTGGCAGGTTCTCGGTGAAGGCCGTGGCGGACGCCGTCCGCACACGGACTCGCCGCCGGAGTCCTTCGCCACGACCGCGGCACCGCCGCCGCTGCCGCGCACCGGAGGCGCCGCGTCGGACGTACTGCGCCGAGCGGCGGCGCGCTGAGCCGGACCCCCTCCAGGCTCCGCCCCGGCCGAGAGGACGCGGCCCCCGTGGCCCGAGCATGTCAGCCCGCGCCATGGCGGCCGCCTCAGCTCGCAAAGCCGAGCTGGGGCTGCCTGGGACGACCGGTGGGGCAACCGTGACCGGTCCGGTCACGGCCGTCCGACCGACCGACAACCAGGCAGCGTCGTTACAGTCCGGCTCACCCCGGGGACGCACGACAAAGGATGTACGCCCAGAAAGCACCCGCCTCACGGAGAAGCACCCCGTCCGCAGAGAAGCACCCGGTCCATGGAGAGGCGCCCCGCACACGGAGAGCCCATCCCCAACCGAACGCCCCCTCACGAACCACCACCACGGCCGTGCCGAGCGCGCACTGCGCGCACGCCGAAAAGACCGCCGTGCAAGTGCCGCCGCAGCGCCACCTCCGTCGCCTTCGGGCACCGCGAGCGCCCCGGACACCGTCCGGGATTCGCTCAGACCCCGGCGCCCAGCACCGAGTTGATCTGCTGCGGGTCACCGCAGACGATCAGCAGGGCGCCGGCCCGACCGAGAGCCAGCGGCAGGGCGGTGGCGGCAACAGCGTCAGGGCCGCCGTTGACGGCGACCACGACCACAGGACGGGACACCGCCCGGCCCGCGGCGGAGGCGTCGGCGTAGAAGACGTCGTCGCCCGCGTCGTGCTGCGCCCAGTAGGCGGCTTCGCCGAAGGAGAGTTCGTGCGCGGCCCACGGATGCGGTTCGCCGGTGGTGATCACCAGCACCTCACCGGGGGCGCGGCCCGACTCCAACAGCAGGTCGACGGCTTCTTCGGCAGCGTCCAGCGCCCCCTCGGCCGAGGCCGGGATCAGCTGGATCTGCGGGGTGGCGGCAGCGGGAGCGGCCGCTGGGACGGATGGCCCCGGCGTGGCCACGACCGGCTCACGCGGGGTGCGTTGGGCCGGCATCGGCCGGACAGGTCCCGGACGTCCGGGACGCGGCGGAGCCACGGGACGGGGACCGGGTACAGGGCGGGGGGTCGGCGCGGTTCGGCCACTGGCCGGAGTGGCGCGGGGACCCTGGGCACTCTCGTGAATCTGAGGCTCCTCGGGAATGAGAGGCATGAGCTGATTTTTATCAAACGCCGGTGCGACTAGCGTCGGCGGGTGGCACATGAGTGCGAACGGGACCGTCAGAAATCGAAGCCGAGCTGACCTTCGATCTCCGGACCGCTTCCGTTCCCCCAGCTGCGGACCTTCTTGAGGTGCCGCCACTGGGGCAGCGCATCAAGATACGCCCAGGACAGCCGGTGGTACGGAGTGGGGCCCCGCTCCTCCAGCGCGGCCTTGTGCACCGGGGACGGATACCCGGCGTTGGCCGCAAAACCGAAGTCTGCATGGTCGGTACCCAGTTCGGCCATCATTTTGTCGCGCTGAACCTTGGCAATCACCGAGGCCGCCGCGACGGCCACGCAGGACTGGTCGCCCTTGATCACCGTACGGACCTTCCACGGTGACCCGAGGTAGTCGTGCTTCCCATCGAGGATGACCGCGTCGGGGCGGACCGGCAAGGCCTCCAGGGCGCGCACCGCGGCGAGCCGCAGCGCGGCAGTCATCCCCAGGTCGTCGATCTCCTGCGGAGAGGCATGCCCCAGGGCGTACGACGTCACCCACTTCTCCAGTTCCACGGCCAGTGCGGTACGCCGCTTGACGGTGAGGAGCTTGGAGTCGGTGAGGCCTTCGGGTGGCCGACGCAGCCCCGTGACCGCGGCGCAGACGGTGACCGGGCCGGCCCAGGCACCGCGGCCCACCTCGTCGACACCGGCAATGATCTTCGCTCCGGTCGTGGCGCGGAGGGAGCGCTCGACGGTGTGGGTAGGTGGTTCGTACGGCATGGCGCCCTCAGCCTACGCCGCCCGGAG
The DNA here is from genome assembly GCF_040652275.1 of Streptomyces sp. NPDC048275. Classification (NCBI taxonomy): domain Bacteria; kingdom Bacillati; phylum Actinomycetota; class Actinomycetes; order Kitasatosporales; family Streptomycetaceae; genus Streptomyces; species Streptomyces sp. NPDC048275. Next base: position 33,613 of record NZ_JBEZLR010000028.1, on the reverse strand, counting down.
ACCCTCGCGACACCCAGGTTTCCCCGAGCAACCACAGCCCCCCGGCAGCAAGGATCAGGCGCCCCCGTGTCGCAGCAGCGGGACCATCAGCTGGTCGATCAACTCCTCCAGATCCCGCTCACCCCATTCGCTAGCGCACACCTTGGAGCGGTACATCATCATCGCCGGAATGGCGTCGAAGACATAGGAGTTCGCAGCGTCGGAGCGCACCTCTCCCCGCTCAATACCGCGGTGAATAATCTCTCGCAGGAGATGCTTGGTCGGCTCGATGACCCCGCTGAGGATCACACCGTGAAAGCGTTCCGCCTGCGCTGCGTCGCATTCGTAAAGCACTGAGCGCAGTGCGAATCCGGGCTGCGAGAACATCGCCTCACGCACCTGCCGGCACAGCTCCAGGAGGTCCTCCCGGACGCTCCCCAGGTCGGGCGCCTCCGCCAGGCTCGGCAGGCCGGCCTTCAGCGCGTCCGCGACGAGGTCCTCCTTGGACGGCCAGCGTCGGTAGACCGCGGCTTTGCCCGTCTGGGCGCGCGCGGCGACACCCTCCATCGTGAGGCCGTTCCAGCCGACCGTACTGAGCTGCTCCAGCGCGGCGTCGAGGATCGCGCGTTCGAGCACGGCACCGCGTCGACGCAGGGAGGCCGTCTGAGCGGGAGCGGCCGTCCAACGCGAAGTAACCATCTGAGTATCTCCGTTGTGCATGGGGGAGCGGGGAGTTCGGGGCAGGGCGAGCGTTCGAATGACGCCACGCGGCAGCGACTTCAGTGAACGCTTGCGTTCACTGTCGGGGACTCACTACCGTTGACGCGACAGTGAACGCGAGCGTTCACTAACGCACTTGTGGGGGAACCATGGTGACAACCTCTCAGTTAGTCAAAGACTCAAAGCCAGGAGCGGCCCGCCGGGAGGGGCATCCCGGCATCGCACTCGCCGTCATCGCGGCCTGCCAACTCATGGTGGTACTCGACGCGACGATTGTGAACATCGCCCTCCCGCACATTCAAGACGCACTCAAGTTCAGTACGACCGACCTGACCTGGGTGGTCAGCGCGTACACCCTCACCTTCGGTGGCCTGCTGCTTCTCGGTGGCAGGGCGGGTGACATCCTCGGCCGGCGCCGGGTCTTCATGACCGGCATCCTGCTGTTCACGCTCGCCTCGCTGCTGGGCGGACTCGCCCAGGAGCCTTGGCAGTTGCTGGCCGCACGCGCCCTCCAGGGTGTGGGTGGCGCAATAGCGTCCCCCACCGCGCTGGCCCTCATCACCACCACCTTCCCCGAAGGCCCGGAACGGAACCGGGCCTTCGCCGTTTTCGCCGCGGTCTCCGCAGGCGGTGGCGCCATCGGTCTCCTCGCGGGCGGCATGCTCACCGAGTGGCTCGACTGGCGCTGGGTGCTCTTCGTCAACGTGCCCATCGGTGTACTGATCGCCGTGCTCGCGCCGATGTACATCAACGAGTCCGAGCGCCATCCCGGACGCTTCGACATCGCGGGCGCGCTCACCTCGACGGCCGGTATGGCCTCCCTGGTGTACGGGTTCATCCGCGCCTCGGAGGAAGGCTGGCGCGACAGCCTCACCATCGGGTCGTTCGCCGCGGCCGTGGTCCTGCTGTTGGGCTTCGCCCTCATCGAAAGCCGGGCGAAAGAACCGATCACGCCGCTGAAGATGTTCGCCGACCGCAACCGCTCGGGCTCATACGTGATCATGCTGAGCCTGGCCGCCGCGATGTTCGGCATGTTCTTCTTCATCGTCCTCTTCGTACAGAACGTGCTCGGCTACACACCCATCGAGGCCGGTCTCGCCTTCCTCCCCATCACGGCCGCGATCGGCATCGGCGCCGGTCTCTCACAGCGATTCCTGCCGGTCCTGGGCCCCAAGCCGTTCATGGTCGTCGGGTCCGCCCTCGTCGCGCTCGGCCTTGGCTGGCTGACCTTCATCAACCCCGACAGCTCGTACGTCAGCGGGGTGCTCGGCCCGATGCTGCTCTTCGGTTTCGGCATGGGCCTGAACTTCGTGACGCTGACCCTCACCGCGGTCTCCGGTGTCGCCCAGCACGAAGCGGGCGCGGCGTCCGGGCTCCTCAACGTCACGCAGCAGGTGGGCGGTTCGCTCGGACTCTCCATCCTGACCACGGTCTTCGGCTCCGCCAGCCGTGACGAGGCGAAGGACCAGATGCCGAGGTTCCTGACGGACTCCTCGCCGGAGCAGCAGGCGGAGTTCGCCAAGACCGGCCAACTGCCCGCTCCTTGGGGCCACGAAGCGCTCGCCCACGGCATCTCGACCGCCTTCATCCCGGCCGCCGTGATGGCCGCTGTGGCCCTGGTCACCGCCGTGGTGGTGATACGGGTCCGCAAAAGCGACCTGGACGCCCTCGCCGGCACAGCAGGACCTGCCGCGGGCTGACAAGGGGGCTGCGGAGGCCGGATCGGGTCCGGGGACAGACGGCGAGGACCACGATCCGGCCATCCGCAGTACGACACAGTGCCGAGCCTTGTGCGGCGTGAACCCCTGCGCTCAGCGGTACGCGGTGCTCTCCCCCAGGTCGGCGCACACACTCCAGTCCGCGCCCTTGGACGGCGGCCGGTCGCGGAGGATGTCCCGGGCGCGGGCCTCTCCCCAGCTGGTGGCGTACCAAGGTGACGCATCCTCACCCAGTTGGTCCGCGAGCGACTGCAGCGCGCAGGAGCGCAGCGGCTCCGCCAGCTTGTCGAGGGCCGGTACGGCGTCGGCGGACAGGTCGCGCGCATAGTCGAGGTCGAACCTGCCGGTATCCGCGTACCGCTGCACATTGCGCTCGGCGATCACAGCGTCCGGCGACATCAGCCCGAAGGCGAGCACTCCCGCCGCGGCGGTGGCGGCGACGGCGCGCGGCAGCCAGCGGGCGCCCCACACTCCGGCCGCCATGATGAGCACGATGACCAGACCGAGCCAGAGCTCCACGGCCACCACCGAGATCCTCAGTCGCGTCAGCCCATACTCCCCCACATACATGTCCATACGCCGCACCGCTGATGCCACGACAACGAGCGCCAGCGCGCACAGAGTTCCCAGCACTCCGCGTACCAGCGTCCGGTCGCGCGCGCCGTCACGGGGCGCCCAGCGCAGTGCGAAGACGATGACGAGCACGGTCAGAAGCGTCACCAGCAACAGCTGCCAGAAGCCCTGGCGCGCGTATTGGGCGTATGTCTGGTCGGTCTTCTCCAGGACGGTGTCGTATCCGCCGACGAGAACGGCGAGTTGGACGGCGTTGAAGGCCGCGAAGAGCACGGTCAGCACGATCAGGGGCAGCGCCCACTCGAAGCGGCCACGGGGACGGCCTGCGGGCACCTGGACGCGGTCCCACCGCAGGGGCGCCGCGGCCGTGTGCGCGACCGCGAGCGATCCGGCCAGGCCGAGCACCAGGAGCAGGACGTGCTTGGGTACACCCGAGACGGAGACATCCGGCACCAGATCGCTGAGCAGATCCGCGAAGGCCGCGTCGGCACTCGCGAACAACGCTCCGAAGACCAGCAGCAGGATCGCGGTCACGACGAGCGCGCGCAGGCCCACGCCCAGCTTGCCCCGACCGCCGCCGGACCGTTCACGCAGCCCTCGCCAGCCCCAGGTAGGGCCGGTGACCAGGGCATTGAGCACGCCGATGGGACCGAGCAGAACGGCGGGCCAGGTACGGCCGCCGTGCAGTGCCAGCGAGCCCAGCGCGACCGCGGTGACGCCGGCGAGGAACGACGGCCAGTCCGCGTCGCGCAGGGCGGGCACGATCAGCAGGGCGAGCCCGCCGATGGCCCAGGTCAGGGTCCACAGGCGGGGGCGGCGTCCGGCAGCCTCGGCTGCGAAGTACGCGGCGAGCGCGGCCGGGATCGCGACCAACAGCAGGTTGACCGCCAGGCCGTCCCCCAAGAGCAGCATGCTGAGTACGCCGGTGGCGAGCACGGCCCACAACGTGGCGGTACGCACCGGCGCCGCCGGCTCCGCCTGGAATTCGGCCAGCCACGGAACGGGCGTGAATGACGCCTGGGTCCAGTCGGCATCTTCGGTGGACCCGGTCCGCTCGCGCGTGGACGCGAACGTGCGGACGGAGTCTTCTGGATCCCTCGACTTCGCCGGTTCCGGATCTCTCGGCTCAGGCGTGGACGGTATGTCGGACACGGGCCCCCTCCCTGCCGGCCCATGCGCAATCCACTGGACGCCGCTGAGGCGGAAGGCTGGTGACCGGTGTCTCGTCGGCGCACGCCCGGCATGATCAACAGGCGGCGTGGCGGAAAGAGTATCCACAGACGAACCGCCTCAGACCCTGGCGGCCACGCTGTAGCAAGCCTGTGACAGAGGGAGCCTCATGGGTCTCGGTGGCCTTGTGCGGACGGTAGCGGCGTCCGTGGCGCGGAGGGCCCATGGGACGACGGCGCACCCGCGGCACCCGCTCCGAACGCGGGGCTGCGCCGAGATTCGGAAGCCGCTCCCCGGGCCTGACGAGGCGCGCGCCCGGCCCCCCGTCGGCCCCCGTCCGCCTACGCCCCCATCGCCACCCAGTCCGGCAGCGCCTCCGTCCGCCGCACCCACGCGCCCGGCGGAGCCCCGGCCTTCCCGGAGGCGACCACGCCGCCCACGATGGCGCAGGTCGTGTCCATGTCGCCGCCCACCTGGGCAGTCGTCCAGAAGGCCTCTTCGTAATCGCTCAGGGTCCGGGCCGCCGACCAGAGAGCGAACGGCACGGTGTCGTGCGCCGTCGTACGCCGTCCGCAGCCCAGTACGGCGGCGACCGTCGCGGTGTCCCCGTAGTCGAGCATGTCCCGGGCACGCCGCAGCCCCGCACCCACGGCGCTGCGCGGGACGAGCGCGATGACGCCGTCGAGCAGTGCCTCGGCGCTCGGCGGGCCCGCGGGGTCGGCCGCCAGGGCGGCTGCCGCGGCGACGGCCATGGCTCCGACAACGGCCTCTCGGTGCTGATGCGTGGGGTACGCCGAGATCTCCGCCTGGTGGGTCGCCTGCTCGGGGTCGTCCGCGTACCAGGCTCCCAGGGGGGCGATGCGCATCGCTGCGCCGTTGCCCCACGACCCCTGTCCCTTGAAGAGGGCGGACGCCAGCTCGCGCCAGTCTCCCCCCTCCCGGATCTGCCGCAGCAGGCGGTTGACCGCAGGTCCGTAGCCTCGGTCGAAGTCGTGGTGCTCGGCGAAGGAGCGGGCCAGTTCGTCCTGGTTGATGCGCTGGTGCCGGGCCAAAACGGCCACTACGGAGGAGGCCATTTCGGTGTCGTCCGTCCACTGCCAGGGGCCGGACGGCAGTTCTCGGCACTTGAGCAGCGGATAGTTCGCGGGCACGAAGAACTGAGAGCCCAGCGCGTCTCCCACCGCGAGTCCGCGCAAGCTGGCCAGGGCTCGGTCCAGGCGCCCGTCGGGAGAGGAGTCAGCGGTCATCGCTCTGCCACTCTATCCCGCTGACTCCGTACGGCTCGGGGTCACGCCAGCTTTCGAACGGCCGGTCGAGCGTGTACTTGCCGTCGTCTCCGAGAACGAGCATCCGCACCTCGCCGTTCCCCGGGTTCGACAGTGACTCGAATTCCGCGACCGTCCAGTGGAACCAGCGCATACAGAACAGGCGCATGGCCAGGCCGTGCGTCACCAGGAGCACGTTCGGCGGGTGGTCGGGCGCCTCGAAGCTCCGGTACAGGCTCTCCAGGAAACCGCCGACCCGGTCGTACACATCGGCGCCCGACTCCCCCTGCGCGAAGCGGTAGAAGAAGTGCCCGTAGGCGTCCCGGTACGCCTTCTGGAGGCGTACGTCGTCGCGGTCCTGCCAGTTTCCCCAGTCCTGCTCACGCAGCCGCGGTTCCTCACGCACCCGTATGCGCTCGGGGTCGAGATGAAAGGCCCGGAACGTCTCGTGGGTACGGCGGTACGGGGACACGTAAACGCTTACGCGCTCCCGCCCGAACACTTCCCGCAGCCGTTTGCCCGTCTCCTCCGCCTGCTGCCACCCCTTCTCGGTGAGCGCCAGAGCGTGGTCGGGTTCACGTTCGTACACGGTGTCATCGGCGTTGCCCGCTGACTCGCCGTGCCGGACAAGGACGATGCGCCGTGGTCGTACCATGCCAAGACCCTAAAACGGCTGACGGCTAATCGAGCACTCATACGGGCTCCGTACGGCATAGATCACACATCTCCCGCCCATACGGCACCCACGACAAGCACTCCCGTCAGACCGTCCAGGTCGGCTCCAGCCCGACGATGTCGCCCGCGAGGGCCGCGACGTCGGCCTCCGTCTGGGCGCGCAGCGCGAGCCGCTCCACGCGCTCGGAGCGGTACTTTCCGTGCTCGGCGGCCGACTGCCACATGGACAGAATCAGGAACTCATGGCCCGGCGCCTCACCGAACAGCCCTCGCACCATGCCGGGCGAGCCCGCCATCGCGGGATTCCAGACCTTCTCCTGCATCAGCGCGAAGTGCTCGGCCCGTTCCTCGTGGATGCGGCAATGGGCCACCCGCAGCAGGTCCGCGTCCGTGAAGCGCGGTTCGAAACCGGTCTTCACATCAAATCGATGATCGAAGAGTTTGACCTGTGAGTCCTTGAAGGTGCCCGACTGGGCGGCGGCAAGCCGGTCGTGCGAGCGGGCCATGAAGGAGTCGTAGAAGGCACGACTCTCCCAGAAGGTGAAGACGTGCGCCACACCGGCCCGCCCCCGGCTCCAGCCCCCGCCCTGTCCCCGGAAACCCGGCTCGCCCAGAAGCCCCGCCCACTTTCGCTGCCCCCGCTCGAAACCGCGGCGGTCCACCACGGTGCAGCGAATCCACTTGACCAGCACCGCGCCATCGTAAGGCCACCGCGCGTGGCGTAGGTCACGCTCCGGCGTAGTGCACCCGAGCGTGCGCCCCCGCGCGCATGGCACGATGGACAACCGGCCTTGACCGCACAACAGTTGGGGCAGGAAGCACTTGGAGAAGGGGGAGATCCAGTGAACGGTCTCAACAAGGGCATCCGCAAGGTCGAGCTCGCGATGAAGTGGGACCCGAGTCCCGTCGGCGAGCCGGCGACCGACCTCGACATCATCGCGGCGACCTACTTGGGCAGCGACCCGTACGGAAAGCCCGCCTACGTAGTGCACTTCGACAGCCGCTCACCTGACGGCACCATGTATCTCAACCGGGACAGCAAGGACGGCAAGGGGTTCGGCTGGGACGAGGTCATGACGCTGGAGCTGAACCGCCTCGACAGCCGCTACACGCGCGTGGTGGTCGGCGTCCTGATCCAACAGGGCGCCGGCCACAGGACGTTCGTCGGCGTACCCAACCCCGCGTTGCGCATGCGCGAGGGCTACACCGTCCTGGCGGAGGAGGACTTCGGCGACGTCCTGGCGGCGACGGCCGCGACGGTAGGCGAGTTCGTGCGCGACGACTCCGGAGAGTGGACCTTCCACCCGGGCATCCACGGTTACGACACGGACCTGGCGGCCTTCCCTCAGGTGATGGGCAGTCGCCACGACGCGTGAACGGATCCCCCGGGGACCCCACTCCCACAATGGGCCCGCCGTAGGACCGTGAAAACGCCGAAGGGCGGCACGACCGGTGGTCGTGCCGCCCTTCAGGGCTTCAGGTACTGGCGCAGAGTCGATATTCCTGACGTGCGCTATTCCTCGCCATCCTTGCCGCCGTCGATGAACTCACCGACGAGAAGCACGCCGACGTCACCGTCTCCACGGCCCACAAGGCCAAGGGCCGCGAATGGCCTACCGTCGAGATCGCCGACGACTTCCCTCCGCCCAAGGACACCGACCAGCATGACGCCCAAGGCCGCCGGATTCCGGAACCGATCAACGACACGGACGCCCGCCTTGCCTACGACGCCGTGACTCGGGCTCGCTATCAGCGCGACCTCGGCGGCCTGTCCTGGATTGACACGTACCCCGCGGCGCCAAGCGGCACGAGCCCTGCGCCTCAGACAAGCCGCAGCCCCACATCAGGCGAAGCCTTGGTCACAGCCATGAGCAACCCTTCCCAGGTGGGCTGCTCGTCTCAATGAGGGTCTGATGACGATCGCAGAGTCGTGGTGCCGTCGTTCGTGACGGCATTGGTGTCGGGGCGGCGCCGGTTATAGAACCAGTTGGGCACGGATGGACCGTCCCGCCGCAGGAGGTAGGTGGCGTCCTGGAGGCGTCGGCATTCCTCGGCTGGGATGTCCCCGGCGTTGGCCTGGTGCTTGTTCCATACATCGTGGATGTCGTCTTCGACTTGTCCGCGTTTGGCGGCCTGCTGCCAGTGGCTACGGGCGAGTTCGATGGTGTCGAGGAGCGCTGCTGCGCTGGGCAGGAAGAGCGCCACGAGGAAAGTGAGCAGTGTCATTTCGCGCACGAGGGCGAACACGTTGATCGCGAGAGCCCACAGGCTGCCGGTGATTGCCAGGAATGAGCCGTAGGCGTGGTGGTCCCGGCGGCTCCACACTGCGCTTTGGCGCTGGCACAGCAAGACGTCGCCGGGCCACGGGGTGTCGCCCAGGTCGACGCTGTACCAGTCGAGATGGGGGCCGTGGTCGGAGATACGGAGGCCTTCTCGGCGAGCGTCCAGCAGTTCTTGCGCGGCAGGTCCGACAACAGTCCGAGCACGAACGCCCGTGCCCGGCCCCGTGGTTCCACCCGGCCAAACCATCCCGCGATCCGGCCCATCAGAACCTCGAACGCTTCCTGCCAGCGGGCAGGATCTACGCTGTGACCCGCGGCCACCGCCTGATCTTCTTCTTCACACACCGATGATCACCGGTGGCCGCACCCGTTCCCGGACCAGCCCCGACGAGCAAGATCGCGATCAACAGCTGGAGTACTAGTTGAATGGCGTACCGACTGGGCCGCACCCTTCCTTGCGCAGATCCGCTACGCCATCACCACCCACCCGAAATCCGGAGAGCTGCTGCGGGCAACGAAGAGGCCCGCGAATTGTGGAACGCCAGCCAAACCCAGGCCCACCTCAGCCGCAGCGCCCTTTCTGCGGCTGGTCGACGCTTTTCCCGAGCTTGAGGTGACTGCGGCTTCCGTCGAGGTTTCCACGTTTCGCATGCCTGAGATGCGACCGGGGTCTGCGCGTGGAGCAGTGGTGTTCCCCCTCACGCTGGCGCTCGGGGGCATGCACATGCTCCCGGCGCGCGTCGCGCCACGCGTCTCACGTGGAAAGGTGCGTCATTTCCCGGCTGGGGTGGGGGCTTGGGGGAGGCGTAGCTGGAAGCATGCTCCGAGGGTCCGGGGGGTGAGAGTGAGGGTGCCTTGGTGGCGGTGGGCCAGGTCGCGGGCGATGGCGAGGCCCAGGCCGGTGCCGCCGTGGTCGCGGGAGCGGGCGTCGTCGAGCCGGACGAAGCGTTCGAAGATGCGCTCGGCGTCCTTGGTGGGCACGCCTGGTCCGTCGTCATGCACCGTGAGGACGACCCAGGCGTCCTGGTTTCGGATGGTGATCTGGATGCGGTGCGCGGCGTGGCGGGCGGCGTTGTCGATGAGGTTGCGCAGCAGTCGTTCGTATTCGTCGGGGTTTCCGTGTGCGTGTGCGGGGGCGGTGCTGTCGCAGGTGAGGGTCAACGGTCGTTCGGTGAGGGGGTATTGCTCGGTCAGCCGGGAGGCGAGGGCTGTCAGGTCGACGGTTTCGGGGCTGGCTATGGGGGTGCGGGTGTCGAGGCGGGCGAGGAGCAGCAGGTCTTCGGCGAGGGCGTGGAGGCGGCGGGTCTGTCGTGCGGCGGTGGTGGCCGCGGCGGGCCAGTCGGTGCGTTCCGGGTAGGCGAGCGCGACTTCCAGGCTGGCGAGCAGTGTGGTGAGGGGGCTGCGTAGTTCGTGGGCGGCGTCCGCGACGAAGCGGCGTTGCTGGGCAGCGGCGTTGTCGAGGCGTTGGAGGGTGGTGTTGATGGTGGTGGCCAGGGCGGTGATCTCGTGTCCCGTGGCGGGGACGGTGACGCGTTCGCGGGGGTCGCTCGGGGTGACCGAGGCGGTGAGGACGCGGATGGCTTCGACCGGCCGCAGCGCGATTCGGACGGCGAAGTAGGCGACGGCGGCGATCAGTACGAGGCTGACGAGCCCTGCCCGCAGCAGCAGGCGGTCGGTGGTCTTGGTGATTGCCTCGGCTGTGTTCGGGAGCACCACCACATAGACCCGCAGCGTGGCGTCGGTGGCGACGCCCAGAGCGGCGACTTTGTCGCTGCTCAGTTCATCGGCGCTGATATCGGCGAACATGACCATGTAGGTCCCGCCGGCCATATCGAATCTGTCCCTGGGGTTGTAGTCGCGGCGCACCGGTATGCGGATGGGACGGATCGTCAAGAGCCCGGAATGCCTGGCCTCCGATGGGGCGGGCAGCACATGGCGGGTGCCGGGATCGAAGTCGTCCATGCCTCCGCCGAAGGCGACAGCGGTGCGTCGGCCGGTCGCGACGACCTCGTACGGCACGGCGCTTCTGCGAACGGGAACCACACCCTCGTTCAGCTGATCGACGAGAGCCCAGAGCTGTTCCTGGGCTTGTTTTTCGGCGATCTGCGTGCCCTGGCGGTAGACGTCGCGGTGTACCCACCAGCCGATGCTGACCAGGATGACAGCGGCGGTCGAGGCGGCGGCCAGGGCCGCGCGGGCTCGTACCGAACGCGGCCACCAGCGGCGTCGCGGCTCAGTCGCGTTCACGGTCGTCCACCAGCCGGTAGCCGGAACCCCGTACGGTCTGCAGGGACTGCCGGTGGAACGCGGCGTCCACCTTCTTGCGCAGTGCGCTGACGCGCGCCTCCACCAGGTTGGGATCCTGGGCCTCGTCGGGCCACGCGTGATAGAGCAGATCCGCTTTGGAGACCGCCTGGCCCGCCCGGCGGGCCAGCAGCTCCAGCACGGCGAACTCCCGGGGTGTGAGTTCCACGCGGGCCCCGGCCCGGCGGCAGACCCGGCCGGCGACATCCAACGAGAGGTCGCCCACGGCAAGGACGGGCGGTGCGACCGTGGCGGCCCGTCTGACCAGGGCCCGCAGCCGTGCGACGAGCACCATGTAGGAGAAGGGTTTGGCCAGGTAGTCGTCGGCCCCCGTGTCCAGAGCCTCTGCCTGATCCCAGTCCCCGTCCTTGGCGGTGAGTACCAGGATGGGGGTCGCGTTGCTTTCCCGGCGCAACTGGGCGCAGACCTTGTAGCCGTTGAGTCCGGGCAGCATCAAGTCCAGGACGACAAGGGCGTATTCGCCGGTCCGGGCCATCCACAGTCCCTGCCGGCCGTCATGGGCGAGGTCGACGCTGTAGCCCTCGGCGGTCAGACCGGTGTGCAGGGTGCGGGCAAGGTCCACCTCGTCTTCGACCACCAGGATGCGCATGCGGTGCAGCCTTGCACAGTGCCGACCCGCCTTCCTGATCGGCCGGTCAGGTTGGGTCAGCATCCGGTCAACGAGGTCCGGGCACGCTGGCGGAGTGTCTTCGCCACTGCTGAAAGGCCCTGCCGCCGATGTCCTGCGATGAGTTGGCCATTATCAACGATACGGAAAATTCTCCTCAGAGAGTTTCCTTGTTCTCACGCCGAAGATTCCTCACTCCCTTACTCTTGCCCGTTTCACTGTCCACCCTTCTCGGTGTATGGGGAATTCGCAGAGATGGAACCCTGTGGCATGACGAGGCTGTGACTCTCGAATTTGCTTCCCGCAGCCTGCCGGACCTGTGGCAGACGCTGGGTAACATAGACGCCGTGCATGGAGCATATTACCTTCTCATGCACGGGCTGTTTGGCCTATTCGGGACCGACCTCCTGGTGCTGCGTCTTCCCTCTGTTCTCGCCGGTGCGCTGGCAGCGGCAGGAGTCACGGCGCTCGGGGTCCGATTGGCAGGGACGCGAGCTGGAATACTGGCAGGCCTTTCCTTCGCCATACTCCCAGATGTTCAAAGATATTCACAGGAGGGGCGCTCGTACTCACTGGTCTGCGGACTTGTGGTCTGGGCCACATATTTTCTCGTGAGTGCGACACTTAGCTGCCGAGCCCCGGTAATTATTAGGCGTAGAAGTTCAATGGCGCCGTGGATCGTATATGGCGCTGTCATGCTGGTAGCGTGCATTCTGCATCAGTTTGCCGCCCTTGCCCTGGTAGTACATGCCTTCGTCCTGCCAGATTATGCGCGGCACCCTTGGGTATACACCGCACTTTTGGTTGCGACAGGAGTCGCACCCCTTGCGGCTCTGGGAATGGCGCAATCCGGGCAAGTCGCATGGATCGACAGTGTCACCGGTAGTGAATACCAGCGCTTCGCGATACTAGCTTCTTTCGCGATAGTGCTGTCTTACTTCGCTTCATCAGGGAACACTGGCAAAGTTTCTCCTGAAGCGCCTTTCAGTCTACGGGCGATCGCCCTGCCTCTGTTCATATTACCCACTGCACTTCTCATGCTAATTTCTCTTTACAAGCCTTTCTATGTAGAGAGGTACGTGCTCTACAGTCTCGTCGGCCTGGCGCTCCTTCTGGGGGCCGTGCTAGATCGCGTGCCTGAGCTGGGGCGCAACCTGCGAGTAACCGCAGTGATTGTTGTCGCGTTGGCAATCGCACTGCTCATACCCGAGTCCCTTAAGCTGCGGGCACCGGAAAGCCGATCAGATAATGTCACCGATCTGGCAATAATCCTGTCCAGGGAATACGCTCCTGGCGACGGACTTCTCTACTTGTCCACGAAGAGGCGCGCATGGTCACTAGCCTATCCTTCGGTAAATAGAGGGATGTTCGACCTTGCCCAGGCGCTCACCCCGGCAGCCTCGCACGACCTTTACGGCACCGAATTGCCCTCCCCTCAGATTCGCGCGCGCATGCGCAGCAGCGCGCGAATTCTCGTAGTAACGGAACCCGAAGGCATTCATGTCGAAAACAAGGAGACAGAGATAATGAAGGAGAGTGTTCTGGCAGAATATTTCACCAAGGACCGCACCATACAAATTGACGGGGCGCAAGTCATTATTTACGAGCCCCGTACAACGGCTACTGAGGCTGAACTCGTGGTGTCGTAGGAGCTGACGGTTCGTCGCCCCTCAGGCGTGCCCGGAGCGCGGCGAAAAGGTCGGCCAGACAGCCGTTGGCCGCCTCGTTGTATGAGACGTCGCAGGCGGCTGCGGAAGCGCTCTTCGCGACCTGCTCGATGTTTAGCCTCGATCTTTCGTGACGGTCCGCCGACGTAGTTGGCGGACCGCTTCGCTTTCTGTGGCGGAGGCCGAGCAGGCTGGGGGCCCGGGTGTCGTCTCGGGTGAACGCCGGGTTCCACTGCTCCGGGCTGGAGGTTCTCTCGCGGGGACGGGTGAATTCGCAGGTCAGCCGTGGTTCGGCAGGAGTGCGCGCCGTTCGATCGCGCCTGTGATCTCGCCGGTCCAGGGCCAGTGGCGGGCGAGGCGAACGATGCGGCGCCGGCCGGTCGTGACGAGGTGGCCGGCTGTGGAGAACAGGCGGAACCTCAGGCGACGCGGTTCCCGGAGCCGGGCCTTGCCGGACAGGGCGAGCATGGGCATCCAGGCCGGCAGATCCAGGGCGATCTGGACGATCTCGAGCCAGATCTGGTTCTGCGCGGTGTCGTATAGATAGGGGCAGGTTCCGCAGGCCCGTCGCCCGGGCGGCCCGGATCCGGTCCTCCGCTCGGGCCCGCAGCCGGTGACGGAGCTCGAGTTCGGCGATCGGCCGGCCGATGGTGTTGGTGGCGAAGCAGGTCAGACGCATGCCGTCCGCGCCCGTGAGCCTCAATTGGGCACCGGGATGGGGGCGTTCTTTGCGGACGATCGACCGAACGCCCTTCGGCCAGCCGTCGAGGAGACTGCCGGTGAGTTCAACGACCCAGGCTTGAGAGGGCGTCGGGCGGGATCACCTTCGTGGCCGTCGACACGGCGAACCTCGGCCGCTGCGATCGCAGGTGGGCGATGAAGGCCTGCGTTGAATACAACGTGAGTCGAGCAGCGAATCTGCCGGGTGCCGCCCACCTAGTGCTGGTGGACGGGGTGGTGCATCTTGATCCCGAGCCTGCCGTCTTCGCGGCGATGCTGGAGGGGTGGGCGCTGCAGCAGCGAGCCCGTCTCGACATGCAGAACACGATCGGACCGAGGGTTCGTCAACATCGTTGTATCGGTTAAGCACCCCTGCTTCAGGGTGCGCGGAAGGGGACCGGCCGATGGCCGGTCCCCTCCAAAACCTGCAGGTCAGGCAACTTCCCGGGTCACGTCGAATGTTATGTCCGACGCAACTCCGCCTATTTTCAGCTGCAACCGCTGGTCGAGCCGCAGCCCTCGCAGATGTAGCAGGAGCCGGCCCGCTGCATCTTCGTGCCGCAGGAGAAGCACAGAGGGGCGTCCGCCTGGATGCCCAGCTGCATCTCCACCAGTTCGGCACTGGTGTGGGCCTGCTTCGGGGCGGGCGCGGCCGCCTCGGCCTCGGCCTTCGGCGTGGCGACGGCCTTCAGCTCCTGGGCACGCGGCGCGGACTGGGCGAGGCCCTCGACGTCGACCTCGTCGTCGGCGGGCTCGTAGGAGCCCGTCTCCAGGTGGCGCTGACGCTCCTCGGCGGAGTGGATGCCGAGCGCGGAGCGCGTCTCGAAGGGCAGGAAGTCCAGCGCCAGGCGGCGGAAGATGTAGTCGACGATCGACTGCGCCATCCGCACGTCCGGGTCGTCCGTCATACCGGCCGGCTCGAAGCGCATGTTCGTGAACTTCGAGACGTACGTCTCCAGGGGCACGCCGTACTGCAGACCCACGGAGACCGCGATCGAGAAGGCGTCCATCATGCCCGCGAGGGTGGAGCCCTGCTTCGACATCTTCAGGAAGACCTCGCCGAGACCGTCGTCCGGGTAGGAGTTGGCGGTCATGTAGCCCTCGGCGCCGCCCACCGTGAAGGAGGTGGTGATGCCGGGACGCCCCTTGGGGAGGCGCTTGCGGACGGGACGGTACTCGACCACCTTCTCGACCGTCTCGCGGATGGTCGCCTCGGCCTTGGCGGTGACCTCGGCCTTCTCCTTCTCCTTGGTCTTCGCGGAGAGGGGCTGGCCGACCTTGCAGTTGTCGCGGTAGATCGCGAGCGCCTTGACGCCCATCTTCCACGCCTCGAAGTAGACCTCTTCGACGTCCTCGACCGTCGCCGTCTCCGGCAGGTTGACCGTCTTGGAGAGCGCGCCGGAGATCCACGGCTGGATCGCGGCCATCATGCGGACGTGGCCCATCGCGGAGATGGAACGCTCGCCCATGGCGCAGTCGAACACCTCATAGTGCTCGTGCTTGAGGCCCGGGGCGTCGATCACATTGCCGTGCTCGGCGATGTGGGCGACGATCGCCTCGATCTGCTCCTCCTGGTAGCCCAGGCGGCGCAGGGCCTGCGGGACGGTGCCGTTGACGATCTGCATCGAGCCGCCGCCGACCAGCTTCTTGAACTTGACCAGCGCGAGGTCGGGCTCAAGACCGGTGGTGTCGCAGGACATCGCGAGGCCGATGGTGCCGGTGGGAGCGATGACCGAGGCCTGCGCGTTGCGGAAGCCGTTCTTCTCGCCGAGGCGGATCACGTCCTGCCAGGCCTCCGTGGCGGCGGCCCAGATCGGGCTGTCCAGGTCGTCCATACGGACGGCCACGGCGTTGGCATCGGCGTGCTGCTTCATGACGCGCTGGTGCGGCTGCGCGTTGCGGGCGTAGCCGTCGTACGGACCGACGACCGCGGCAAGCTCGGCGGAACGCTTGTACGAGGTACCGGTCATCAACGAGGTGATGGCACCGGCGAGCGCGCGGCCGCCGTCGGAGTCGTACGCGTGGCCGGTCGCCATCAGGAGGGCGCCGAGGTTGGCGTAACCGATGCCCAGCTGACGGAAGGCGCGGGTGTTCTCGCCGATCTTCTGGGTCGGGAAGTCGGCGAAGCAGATGGAGATGTCCATCGCGGTGATGACCAGCTCGACGACCTTGGCGAAGCGCTCGACGTCGAAGGACTGGTGGCCCTTGCCGTCGTCCTTCAGGAACTTCATCAGGTTCAGCGAGGCGAGGTTGCAGGACGTGTTGTCCAGGTGCATGTACTCGCTGCACGGGTTCGAGCCGTTGATACGGCCGGACTCCGGGCACGTGTGCCAGTTGTTGATCGTGTCGTCGTACTGGATGCCCGGGTCGGCGCAGGCCCAGGCGGCCTCGGCCATCTTGCGGAAGAGCGCCTTGGCTTCGACCTCCTCGATGACCTCGCCGGTCATGCGGGAGGTGAGGCCGAACTTGCCGCCCTCCTCGACCGCCTTCATGAACGTGTCGTTCACGCGGACCGAGTTGTTGGCGTTCTGGTACTGGACGGACGTGATGTCGTCGCCGCCCAGGTCCATGTCGAAGCCCGCGTCACGCAGGGCGCGGATCTTCTCCTCTTCCTTGACCTTGGTCTCGATGAAGTCCTCGATGTCGGGGTGGTCGACGTCGAGGATGACCATCTTGGCCGCGCGGCGCGTGGCGCCACCCGACTTGATCGTTCCTGCGGAGGCGTCGGCACCGCGCATGAAGGAGACGGGACCCGAGGCGTTGCCGCCCGAGGAGAGGAGCTCCTTGGAGGAGCGGATACGCGACAGGTTCAGGCCGGCGCCGGAGCCGCCCTTGAAGATCATGCCCTCTTCCTTGTACCAGTCGAGGATCGACTCCATGGAGTCGTCGACGGACAGGATGAAGCAGGCGGAGACCTGCTGGGGCTGAGGCGTCCCGACATTGAACCAGACCGGGCTGTTGAAGCTGAAGATCTGGTGCAGGAGGGCGTACGCCAGCTCGTGCTCGAAGATCTCGGCGTCGGCGGGCGAGGCGAAGTACTTGTGGTCCTCACCTGCCTTCGTGTACGTCTTCACGATGCGGTCGATGAGCTGCCTGAGGCTCACCTCGCGCTGCGGGGTGCCGACGGCACCGCGGAAGTACTTGCTGGTGACGATGTTGACCGCGTTCACCGACCAGAAGCCGGGGAACTCGACGCCACGCTGCTCGAAGTTGATCGAGCCGTCGCGCCAGTTGGTCATGACGACGTCACGGCGCTCCCACTCCACCTCGTCGTACGGGTGCACGCCGGGGGTGGTGTGAATACGCTCGATGCGCAGTCCCTTGGTGGCCTTGGTTCCGCCCTTGGCGCGGGAACCTCGTGCCGGACCGCTCGCCGTCTCTGTCATGCCGCCTCCCTGTATCGGGCTAAAACGCCCTGAAGTGCCTCGTTCTTCCCGTGGCACGGTGTGTGTCTGGCGCTGCGGGCACCGCGAACGCGGCCCCTCGCAGCAGGTCTGTGGTCGCCGCCGATCGACCGGCTCATGCCGGCCCTCTCATCAGTCGGCGGCGTTGGCGGGCACGGGGACCTGCACAGTCCCTCCGGACCCGCGGTCGCTTTCCGGGCGCTCCGCGTCCGCGTCTTCGTCGTCCACGGCGGGGCCTGGCCTCGCCCCTTGCCTGAGTTCCGCGATGGCGGCCTCGAAGTCCTCGAGCGAGTCGAACGCCCGATACACGGACGCGAACCGCAGGTAGGCGACGAGGTCGAGTTCCTGCAACGGACCGAGTATGGCCAGCCCCACGTCATGGGTGGTCAGCTCGGCGCTTCCGGTGGCGCGCACCGCCTCCTCGACCCGTTGGCCGAGCTGGGCGAGGGCGTCCTCGGTGACCGGCCGCCCCTGGCACGCCTTGCGCACGCCGTTGATGACCTTGGTACGACTGAAGGGCTCGGTGACGCCGGACCGCTTGACCACCATCAGCGAGCACGTCTCCACGGTCGTGAAACGACGGGAGCAGTCGGGGCACTGGCGGCGCCTGCGGATCGACGTGCCGTCATCGGTCGTACGACTGTCGACGACGCGGCTGTCGGGGTGCCTGCAGAAGGGGCAGTGCATGGCTCCAACCCTCCTTCACAGCACGACTCATAGACCTCGCGAGACCTCCTGGGCCCCTCGAAGCAGCCCCAAGCATAGGCGATGGCGGGAGGCCCGAAGACCCGGGGGACCACAACTTCTGGGCTGCTACAGAAATCGAACCACTAGATGTGGGGATCGACCCGCAAATTCGCCCACGGCGCGCGTGTCGCACACGTATCGGCATGTGCCGCACGGCCATACCGATCCCGGGCGTACGGGGATACCGTGGCCATCGCGCGAGAAGGGGGCCGGTGCCCGGTCGGCGAGGTACCGGATGGCAGACTGGGCCGCGGCCCACATCTGTCGGCACAGCCATCGCCCCGGCGGTGAAGGGTACAACAATGATCCCTTTTGTCCGCCGGATGTAGCGTCAGCCATACACCCAAACACCTGACCACGTCAGGCAATCTGCGTTTTTTCACTCGAACGTGTGTTTGGCGCAACCTTTCGAAAGCAACTACCGTTGTCCAGCAGGGAGACCATCGAGAGGGGCCGACGTGACCACCACCGCAGACAGTGCCACCATCACTGCCCAGGACCGCTCCCAGGGCCGACTCGAGCCGGTGCATGCGATGAATGAAGCCACGAATCATGAGGGGCCCAAGCGCTCCCTGCCGGGCCGACCTCCAGGCATCCGGGCGGACAGCTCGGGACTCACCGACAGGCAGCGCCGGGTGATCGAGGTCATCAGGGACTCCGTGCAGCGACGCGGCTACCCGCCGTCGATGCGGGAGATCGGACAGGCGGTCGGCCTCTCCAGCACCTCCTCGGTCGCACATCAGTTGATGGCGCTCGAGCGCAAAGGCTTCCTGCGCCGCGACCCGCACCGCCCACGGGCATATGAGGTCCGGGGCTCCGACCAGTCCTCGGCGCAGCCCACGGACACGACGGGCAAGCCGGCCGCGTCGTACGTCCCACTCGTCGGCCGTATCGCAGCGGGTGGCCCGATCCTCGCCGAGGAGTCGGTGGAGGACGTCTTCCCCCTTCCCCGGCAGCTGGTCGGCGACGGCGAGCTGTTCGTGCTGAAGGTCGTCGGAGACTCGATGATCGAGGCCGCCATCTGCGACGGAGACTGGGTGACGGTCCGCCGCCAGCCGGTCGCGGAGAACGGCGACATCGTGGCCGCGATGCTCGACGGCGAGGCCACGGTGAAGCGCTTCAAGCGCGAGGACGGCCATGTGTGGCTGCTCCCGCACAACTCCGCGTACCAGCCCATTCCCGGCGACGAGGCGACCATCCTCGGCAAGGTGGTGGCAGTACTGCGGCGCGTGTGACAGCGCGCATCGGGCGAGACATACCGCCCAGCCCCTGATCGGGCCCCGGAACCAACTGCGCCGGTTCCGGGGCCCTGACGTTTTCCCGACCAGTCCTTGGATGTGTGCAGGCCCTGGGGGGCGTTGTTCCCGCTGCCCTTGGCGTCGTCACACGACCGGTGTTGTGGGACCGTTCCGGGCGAGGCTCCTATCGGTCCGGCCCGGAAACGCAGCTTGCACCAGCCCGCCGTGGAGACGCTACGCGTCCTCCACGCTCCGCGCCGCCTCGTCGATCGCGGCGAGCGACCGCCGCACCTGGTTACGGTCCGTGGTGTACCAGAAGTCGGGCAGTGACGCCTTGACATAGCTGCCGTAGCGCGCCGTCGCCAGTCGCTGGTCCAATACGGCCACAACACCGCGATCTCCCGTGGCTCGTACGAGGCGGCCGGCGCCCTGCGCCATCAGCAGCGCCGCATGGGTCGCGGCGACAGCCATGAAGCCATTGCCCCCGGCGTCCTCCACGGCCTTCTGGCGGGCGCTCATCAGCGGGTCGTCGGGGCGCGGGAACGGGATCTTGTCCATGACGACCAGCTGGCAGCTGGGGCCGGGGACGTCGACTCCCTGCCAGAGCGAGAGCGTGCCGAAAAGACAGGTCTTCGGATCGGCCGCGAAGTTCTTGATCAGCTCGCCGAGCGTCTCCTCTCCCTGCAGCAGGATCGGATACTCGGGGATGCGCGTCCGCAGCTCCTCCGCCGCGAGCTGGGCGGCCCGCATCGAGGAGAACAGGCCGAGCGTGCGGCCACCCGCGGCCTGGATCAGCTCGGTGAGCTCGTCCAGCATGTCCGCGCGGTCGCCGTCACGCGCGGGGCGCGACAGATGCTTGGCCACGTACAGAATGCCCTGCTTGGGGTAGTCGAAGGGCGAGCCGACGTCGACGCCCTTCCACTGCGGAAGGTCGTCGCCCTCCGTACCCTCCGGGGCCAGCCCCAGCGACGCCCCCACACCGTTGAAGTCGCCACCGAGCTTCAGCGTCGCGGAGGTGAGGACGACGGAGCGATCCGCGAAGAGCTTCTCCCTGAGAAGGCCGGACACGGACATGGGGGCGACCCGCAGCGATGCGCCGAAGCGGTCGTGGCGCTCGTACCAGACGACGTCCCACTCGGAGCCGTTCGTGATCCGCTCCGCCACGTCGTGCACGCTCTCCACCGAGGCGAGGGCCTGCTTGCGTACGGCGTCCTCGTCCTGGACTGACTTGTCGCGGGTGGAGCCGATGGCCGAAATCACCGTCCGGGCGGCGTCGCGCAGCGCCATCAGCGCGTATCCCAGATCCTCCGGGATCTCTTCCAGGCGTCCCGGCAGCGCGAGCTCCATCAGCCTCTCGAAGCCTTCGGCAGCGGTCTGAAGCTGGTCGGCAGCCTTCTCGTTGACGAGCTTCGCGGCGCGGCGGACCGCGCGGTTGACCTGGCCGGGGGTGAGCTCGCCGGTTGCGACACCGGTGACCCGGGAGACCAGCTCATGGGCCTCGTCGACGATCAGCACTTCGTGCTGCGGGAGGACCGGCGCGCCCTCGATGGCATCGATGGCGAGCAGCGCGTGGTTGGTGACGACGACCTCGGCGAGCTTGGCACGCTCGCGGGCCATCTCGGCGAAGCACTCCGCCCCATAAGCACATTTCGAGGCGCCCAGGCACTCCCGGGACGACACGGACACCTGGGCCCACGCCCGGTCGGAGACGCCCGGCGTCAGGTCGTCGCGGTCGCCTGTCTCGGTCTCGTCCGACCAGTCCCGCAGCCGCAGCAGGTCCTGCCCCAGCTTGCTCGTGGGCGCGGCCGCCTCGAACTGGTCGAAGAGGCCCTCTTCCTCGTCCTGCGGCACGCCCTCGTTCAGTCGGTGCAAGCACAGATAGTTCGACCGGCCCTTGAGCATCGCGAACTGAGGGCGGCGGCGCAGCAGCGGATGCAGCGCGTCCACGGTCCGCGGAAGATCGCGCTCCACGAGCTGCCGCTGGAGCGCCAGGGTGGCGGTGGCCACGACGACACGCTCCCCGTGGGCGAGCGCCGGCACCAGGTAGCCGAGCGACTTACCGGTACCTGTGCCCGCCTGGATCAGCAGATGGGAGCTGTCGTCGATGGCACCCGCGACGGCTTCGGCCATGGTCACCTGGCCAGGGCGCTCCGTGCCGCCGACGGCAGTGACGGCAGCATGCAGGAGTTCGGGGAGTGAGGACTCTGTCATAGCTTTGCCAGACTACGGGGCGCCACTGACAACCGGGCGATCAAGGCCGGGACGACGGACGCGATCAAGACGAGTGGGCAGCGCGTGATCAAGACCGGTGCAGGGGGTTCGGCACCGTGCCGTGCACCGCGACATGCGGGCGCTCGGGACGGTCGCGGTACCCGTCGAGGTGCAGCCGGTTGCGGTTCAGACACAGCCGCTCGATACGAGGAGTGAGCAGGTCGAACGTCTCGTAACGTTCCTTGAGATCGGGGAAGCGCGTCTGGTGGCGGACGATCTCCGCGCGGACCAGCGACCAGAACCCGGCCTCCGGAACGCCCAGTTGCTCCTGGCAGAGTGGCGCGAGATAGCGGAAGACGCCTACAAAAAGCCCGGAATGGATGAACTGGGTAAGGAACGTCGGCGGCTCGGTCAGCAGCACCTTCCGTACGTCGTCCGGCATGGACGCGTGCTCGGGCAGGGGGTCCGCGCTCACGTTGACATCGTCCACGAAGTCCTTCACGGCCAGGCGGACAGGTACGTCATGGTCGTCGAAGACAACGATCGCGTTCTCTCCATGGGGACTGAACACCGTGCCGTACCGATACAAGAAGTGCAGCAGCGGCGGCAGGAGCGCGGCGAACAGACGGCGCAGCCAGATCTCGGGGGCGAGGCCCGAGCGGGCGACCAGCTCCGCCGTGAAGGCGCGACCGCCCGGATCGGTGTGCAGGAGCACGGCCAAAGTGCGGGCGCGTTCGCCGGGCGCCAGGTGGTGTGAGAGCGGCTCGCGCCAGATCGCTCCGAGCAACTCCTTGTACTGATAGGGCACCTCGGGAAGTGCGTCGTACACGGGGTGATTCACCGTCACCGAGGCGACCTCGCCGAGCAGGATCACTCCGCAGGCGTCCCGCAGGAACGGGTCGGCGTCCCTGAGAGTCTGCATCCAAGCGGTGACGGCGGGGGCGGCGAGCGTTCGTTCCGTAGGAAGACCGCGCCACACCAGGGTGTTGAGCACGGACAGCGGCAGCTTCACCGTGTGCCGGTCCGAGCGCGAGACATTGAGGAACGTACGGATCGACTGCTGGGGCAGGCGCAGATCGCCGTCCGAGGGCAGCGGCACGATCGCGCCGACGGCGACGGACGACGCGAACAGCGGCAGCACGACGGCGTCCCACTGCCAGGGGTGCACCGGCAGACAGAGGTACGACTCCGGTGCGAGCCCGCGCGCGCGTAGTGCTGCGTCGAAGGTCTCCCTGGTGGCGGGGGCGAGCTCGCGCGCGTAGAGCTGTTCCGCGGTGTCGAGGCCCGGGACGCCTCGATAGGTGGCGAGCGTGGTGTGTACCGCGATCCACGGAAGCGCCGTCGCTCTGCGAGCCTCGGGCGTCCAGTCGGCGGCGTCTCTCGCGGAGAAGCCGAGGCGTCCCTTGTTCAGCACGATCCAGGGGTGGCCCGTCTGGTGGCCCTCCAGCTCCGCGTAGCCGAGGTCGGCGAGCTCGGCCGCCGTAAGGGCGTCACGGTCGAGGCGCACATCCGCCGCGAGCGTCGTGTTCAGCTCACGGATCACATGGCCGAGCGTCGCGCCGTCGAGTTCCAGCGTGCCGCGGGCTCGGGTGAGGAAGTCGAGCGGGTCGGTGAGCGGGCGGGGCTCTTCCCCCTCTTCCGTGAGGGTGAGCGAGGCGGGGTCGACGCGCCAGCTGTCGTATGCGGCACGGCGGGCGCGGAAGAAGAGGGTGTCACCGGCGTCGAGGCGCAGGGTGTAGGGGCGTAGGGGGGAGAGACGGGCAGGCGCGGGGGTCAGTGACCGTTGTGCGGTGTCCAGGCTGGTCGCTGCATCGTGCTGGCTGCGCGCTGGGATCAGTCCTCCCGTCGGCTCCGGCTCCGGCTCCGGCTCCGGCTCCGGCTCCGGCTCCGGCTCCGGCTCCGGCTCCGGTCGGATGATCTCCTCGTATGCGAACTCTCCGATCATCTTCGCGAGCAGTCGGCGGCCGGCTTGCTCCCATCGGTCTTTGCGCAGCTCAGGTGGGTCGTACAGGGCGGGCGGCTCTCCGAAGGCCGGGGTGGCGGATGGATTCGGCACGGGGACTCCTCGACAGGGAACCGGATCGGGACGAGCGGTGTACTAAAAGTGATGGCGCTACAACAGATCGCGCAGGGCCCGGTCTCGGACCATGAGGGCTGCCCGCTTGTCGGGCAGATCGACCTCGGCGGAGAACCGGAAACCGGCGCTCAGGAAGGCGGACACGGAGGGGGTGTTGCGCAGATCGGGTTCAGCGACGACACGTGCGCATGAAGGGCGCTTGTCCAGTACGAGGTCGGCCACCGCTCGGAGCAAGGCGGACCCGAGGCCTCGTCCGCGGTTGGCGACACTACCGATGAGGAGGTGGACTCCGGTGTCGTGCGGACGAGAGGGATAGTGGCGGGCCAGGAGATCAAGGTCCGCGCGGTAGATCTCCCAATAGCTCATGGGGGTGCCCTCGAGCACGCCGAGGCAGGGCACGCTGCGTCCGTCGCCGTCGAGTTGAAGGCGTAGATGAGCTTCGGTGGCCGACTCAGGTCCTGCCAGCTCCCAGAATTCCGCGACGGCCGGGTCGTTCATCCAGCGGGTGATGAGCGGGAGATCACGCTCGACACGTACCGGAACCAGGTGGAAGGTGCCCAGAGGAGTGATGGTCGGGCCCCAGCCACCGACGTGGTCGAGCAGGTCGTCACCGGCCGGACGGACGTGAGCGGTCTCCGCGGCATCTGCCCAGCCCTGCCAGCCCTTTCTGCCCTGCTGGTCCTGGCTGCGCTCGTCGCACCGGCCACGGCCGTCATTGGCCTTCGCGTCGCCCGCGGCCGCGCTGTGTCCCGCGGCTTCCCCGGTACCCGCGGCTGATTCGACCTCGCCGGCGAAGAGCGCGATGAGCTCGTCGGGCAGACGCAGGTCGAGGGTGTCCTCGCTGTCCGTGCCCGAGCCGGGGCCCGGGTCGGCGCCAAGATCGGTGACGGCGGCGGTGCCGGCGTCGGTGCTCGCGTCGGTGGGAGGCACGGCGACGCTCCTCTCAGGAGACGGGGTGGGTCATGGTCCTCAGGAATGAAGGGGGTTGGTGACAGTGACGTAGACGGACTGGGTGTCGACCGGGCCGACGAGTTCGTCAAGGCCGTGCAGCCGGGTCAGCAGGTTGGCCTTGCACCGCAGGACGGGTGAGTCGAGCAGGTGGGCGGGCAAGGACGTACGCAGTCGCGCCGGGCCGGAGGCCACGTCGGTGAGGAAGCGGCGGAAAGCGGCGAGCAACAGCTGTTCATCGGCAAGGCGTTGGGAGCCGAAGGCGCCGATGAGACCGAGCACGTTGTTGATGGCGAGGTAGTAGGCGAAGCGTTCGTCGGTGACCTCGTCGGAGACGAAAGTGTCGCTGTGCTCGCCGATGCCGGGCAGCCGGGCGTCGAGTTCCTCGCGCCGTGAGGCGCGGAAGTAGTAGCCCTGGTTGTCGCGGTAGCGGCCGCCCGCGGGCCAGCCCTCGGGGTCCAACAGGAGGAGGGTGTTCTGCTGGTGTGCTTCCAGCGCGATCCCGGCTTCGCCGTCCAGCCAGAGCACGGGGCGTACGACCTGCTCCAGGTAGCGCAGGAACCACTCGGTGGCGACGGCACCCCGAGGTCGACTGGTGCGCCCGGCGAGGCGGGTGACGATCTCGGCGAGCCGGGACCGCATAGCGGGCCTGTCGTGTGGCTGACTCCGTGCGCCGGGTTGGGCGTGGGGCCGAGGTGAGACGAGCCCCGCGATGCAGCCCGCGTCGTCCATCGGGCCGAACGGGTTGTGGCGGATCATCACGTCGAGCCCGACCAGAGGGGTGCCGTCGGGGGCATTGACGGCGAGCCAGGCCGGGTCGCGGACGATGTCGAAGCCCGGGTGGGCGGCCTGCCATTGCTTGGCCAGGCCACTGCGCAGCAGACGGTGGACCTCCACTCCACGGTGGAGTTCCTTGCGGAGGTTCTCACGACGGGAGTTGGTGATGCGCAGGCCCAGCGACAGTTTCAGCATCGCGGGAGCGCCGGAGCGGTAGAGGGTGCGGACGGAGGAGGTGGGGTGCCAGGCGGAGCCGTGCGGGCCGAGGTCCCGGAGCAGCCCCGCGTCGAGCAGCGCCGCGGTCTCGGGACGGTGCCGGACCTCGCCCATCTGCCAGGGGTGCAGCGGCAGGGCGGCATACCCGTCGGGCAGCGACAGCCCGGCTCCGGCCAGCCGCGCGGTGAGCTGCTCGGCGGAGACGGGGCGACCGCGCTCCGTCCACGCCGAGCCGGCTGCCAGCACCGACGGGGCGACCGCCATCCAGTGCAGCGGAAAGGAGCCGCGCAGCTCAGGTGAGTACCGCCGTGCTTCGGCCTCGGAAAGTCCCTCCCGGCTCTTCGGGGTGGGGTGCCACGGGTGTCCCAGCAGAAGTGACTGCTCGGCGGCGAGAAAGAAGTCGGGGGTGTCGGCGGGGCGTTCCCTGCGGTCGCTGAGAAATACGACCGTGCGCCGCACGGAGTCCGCGACGCGGCCGACAAGGTCGGAACCGTCACCGGCGGGGTTGTGCGGGTCCTGCGCGGAAGCGTCGGGCACGGGGTCGGCAGCGGGCGCCGTGCCGGCCGTGGCTGTCGCGTCGGTGGGGGGCGCGGGATCATCGGCGGGCGCCGCAGTGCCCGCAGGCGCCGCAGTGCCCGCGGTTGTCGTCGCGACGCCAGCCAACATCTCCGCGCCCAGCGCGGTCTCGGCGGACGCCTCCGTCTCGGCGCCCGTCGCCGTTTGGCGCGCGAGCAGTGCTGCCAGCGTGACCGCGTCGGCGGGCGGTGCCCCGTCGGGAGTGTCGGCGAGGTGTGGGAGGCCGAAGCGGTGCCAGCCTGTCGGGGACCAGTAGCGGACCGGGGCAAGGAGGGACGTGCCGCTGGCAGGGAGGGGGATGCGGAGGGTGCCGTCGGTGGGGGCGGACAGGTTGTTCTCCCGCACCCAGCAGCGCAGCAGGTTCTCGACCGCAGCCGACTGGGCCGCGGTGTGAGCGGCGGGGTGCTCCAGCAGGTCGGCGGTGGTGCCGCGCAGCCGCTCGACCTCCCCTGCCCCTCTCTTCTGCCGGGGGACCGATTCGGCCCCCGGCGCGAGCGGGGTCTGCGTGCCACGGGCGGCTCGCTCGTGGGTGTCGGGACGGCCGTCGGATGCGGGGGTGGCGTTCAAGAGAGTTCCTCGTGGGGTCGTTCAGGCTCGTGCGGCGACGAACCGAGGCGGTACTGGCGTACGTGGTGCGTGCTGCGTCGTGCGTGGGGCCTTTGGTGTTCCTGGTTGATCGGGTGGGGTCTGTGGATCAGGTCGAGGGAGTGGTGGTCCGGGTGAGGGACTGTTTCCTGCCTCAGCGAGCGGCGGCCCGGGGCGGGGACATTGGTGCGGGAGACGGACGCTGCTTGGGGGCGGGAGGCGGTCGGCTGCGGGGGGGCACAGTGGGATGTGGCCGGCCAGCACCCAGGTCCTATCCGGCGAGCTCACCGAATTCGTGGCTCCGGCCCTGCTCGGCTGGTTCACCCGGCTCACCACGGCCCCCGCCGCTCCGCAGAACCGGACCACCACGGCCCGAACCCCCGCCCACCGCCGCCCCGATCGCGTCCGCCAGTCGGTCGAGCACCGCGGTCGCCTGTTCGTCGCTGATGGTCAGGGGTGGGAGGAGCCGCACCACGCTGGAGTGCCGGCCCCCCCGTTCCACGATCAGGCCCCGGTGCAGGCACTCGCGTTGCACAGCGACGGCCAGTTCGGGGGCGGCGGGTCGGGGACCGTCGGCGGCGGGATTCGCGCATGCCTCGGGGTTCACCAGCTCGACACCGATCATCAGCCCACGGCCACGTACGTCGCCGATGCAGGAGAACTCCCCTGCGAGTTGGCGGAGTTGAGTGAGCATGCGGTCACCCAGGATTGCGGCGCGCTCGGCGAGACCGTTCTCGCGAACGTACGCGAGGGTCGCCGCGCCAGCGGCCATGGCGAGTTGGTTGCCGCGGAACGTGCCGGCGTGGGCGCCCGGCTGCCAGACGTCGAGGTCGTCGCGGTAGACGACGACGGCCAGGGGCAGACTGCCACCGATGGCTTTGGACAGGACCATCACGTCCGGGGTGATCCCGCTGTGCTCCACGGCCCAGAAGACGCCGGTCCGGCCGACCCCGGTCTGGACCTCGTCGGCGATCAGGGGAATGGAGCGCGCCGCGGTGATCTCGCGCATCCGGCGCATCCAGCCGTCGGGCGCGGGAATCACTCCGCCCTCGCCCTGGACGGGTTCGAGGATCATCCCGGCAGGGTGGGACACGCCCGACTTGGTGTCGTCGAGCACGGACTCGGTCCAGCGCGCGCCGAGTTCGGCTCCGCGCTCGCCGCCGATACCGAACGGACAGCGGTAGTCCTGCGGGTAGGGCAGCCGCGCGACCCGCACCTCGGTCGCTCCCCCGGACGCTTCGAGCGCCCCCGCGGTCATTCCGTGATACGCGCCGGTGAACGCGAGCATCCCGGAGCGCCCGGTCGCCGCGCGCACCAGCTTGAACGCGGCCTCGACGGCATCCGTCCCGGCCGGTCCACAGAACTGCACCCGGGCGCGGCCGGCGAACTCCGGCGGCAACGTGCGGAACAGCTCGGTCGTGAAGGCGTCCTTGACGGGCGTGGCGAGGTCGAGGACGTGCAACGGTGCCCCGGAGTCGAGGACCTTTCTGATCGCCTCCAGGACCACCGGGTGGTTGTGCCCCAGGGCCAGGGCCCCCGCGCCGGAGAGGCAGTCGAGATACCGGCGCCCGTCCGCGCCCTCGATCGTCAGCCCGCGCGCCCGGACGGGGACGATCGGCAGGGCGCGCGCATAGGTGCGCGCCGCCGACTCGCGCGCCGACTGGCGCCGCAGAATCCCCTCATGCGCCGTGCGCGCCCGCTCGGACGGGCCGACACCCTCTCGCGCCGTCTCGGGCACACCTTCCCGCGGCTCCTCGGGCTCGCGCCCCACCGGCACCACCGCAGACTCGGTCACGGCCACGACTTCGGGTCCTCCCGCTCTCCAAAGGCGAGTTGGCAGGGGGCTCTGAACGCAGGCGGCAGACCCCCGTACGTACCAACGACGCGCCCCATGGTGGGAAGCGGGTGAGTCCAAGATCCTTGTGGGGACGGAACCGATGCGGTGACGGCCCGGCCAAGGATGGAGAGGTAGGTGACATCAATCGCCCACCTCCGTCAGCGACCACGGGGCATTCATGACCCGGTACGCTCCCAGCCCCGGCGCGGGGCGCGGGCACCGAGCCCGGTGTCGCGGCTGCGGTAGACGATGTAGGGACGGGTCAGGTAGCCGAGCGGCGCGGTGAGCATGTGGACGAGCCGGGTGAAGGGCCAGGCCGCGAAGAGCAGCAGGGCACTGAGGGCGTGGAGTTGGAACAGCACCGGGGCGCCGGTCATCAGGTCCGGATCGAGCTGGAGGTAGAAGAGGGAGCGGAACCAGGGGGAGACGGTTTCGCGGTAGTCGTAGCCGCCGCCGACGACGTTCGCGGCCACGGTGGCGGACAGGCCCAGCGCGATGGTCACGGTGAGGGAGACGTACATGGCCTTGTCGTTGCGGGTGGTGACGGAGAAGACCGGGCCGACGGTGCGCCGCCGGTAGATCAGGATGGCCAGCCCGCCGAGAGTGGCGGCGCCGGCGACCATACCGAGGGCGACCGCGACGATGTGGTAGGTGTGCTCGCTGATCCCGGCCGCTTCGGTCCAGCTCTTGGGAATGACCAGGCCGCCGATATGGCCGATCAGGACGCCGAGGATGCCGAGGATGCCGAAGTGGAACAGCGGGCTGCCGATACGCAGCAGCCGCCTCTCGTAGAGCTGGGAGGAGCGGGTGGTCCAGCCGAACTTGTCGTAGCGGTAGCGCCAGACGTGGCCGAGGACGAATACCGCGAGGCAGACATGGGGCAGGACGATCCACAGCAGAATGCCGCCGATGCCTGCTTCCGGAGCCGCGGTGACGAACTGCGCGGGCGCGGTCATCGGGGACCTCCTACTACGGGGTCGGGCAGGAACACCGGGGATGCGTACGGGTCGAGTCCGACCTGCTCCTCGGGCGGGCCCTGGGCGGCCAGGCGCATCACGGCTTCGCGGTCGTCGCCGGCGAGAGCCGGCAGGGTGGCGGAGAGGGAGTCCAGGACATACGCCCAGGGCGAGCCGTCGTCGGTCAGAGCCAGCCGCAGTAGTTCCAGGCCGGCGCGGTGTTCGGTGAGCAGGCGCGCTCCGGTGGCGGGGTCGGCGGCGGCGAATTCGAGGACGACGGCGAGGTGGTCGGGCAGTTCGTCGTCGGCGAGGCGCCATCCGGCCGCAGCATAGGTCTGCTTCAACCGCAGCAGGCCGATGCCGCGTTTTCGGGTGTCACCGTACGCGTAGTACGTCAGATACGGGCAGCAGCGTTTGCGGAGGTCGAAGGTGGCCACGTAGGCGGCGGCCAGGTCCGCGGGCGCGGTCTGCTCGGCGTGGGCGGTGAAGCGCAGCAGGGGCGGGCGCCCGGGTCGGGAAGGGTGACGGCGATTCGCGCATGTACGCGCGCATGGCGGCCAGACGGCGCAGCACGGCGTCGACGGGCGCGGGGTCCCCGGCGGTGAACAGCTGGGCAAGGTAGTCGACGGGGATGCGCAGGGCGTCGACGGCGGCGAAGAGGTTGTGGTGGTCCTCGCCGTCCTGGCCGGTGTCGCGGACGGCGTCGACCACCGGGGACAGCGGGGGGATGTACCAGACCATGGGCATCGTCCGGTACTCCGGGTGCAGCGGCAGGGCGACCTTGAAGGTGTTGATCAGGGCGTGGATCGGGGAACGCTGGGCGGCCTCGATCCAGTCCCGCGGGATGCCGGCTTTCTCCGCCGCGGCGATCACCTGCGGGTCGTCGGGAGTCGAGGAAGACCTGCCGCTGGGCCTCGTACAGGCCGGTGTCGTCCGGGGTGGAGGCGGCTTCCAGGACGCGGTCGGCGTCGTAGAGGACGAGACCGATGTAGCGCAGCCGGCCCACGCAGGTCTCGGAGCCGACGGTGGGCAGGCCGACCTCGACGCGCGGGAAGCAGAGCGTGCACTTCTCGGCCGCCCGCGGCGCCGACCACTCCGGTGACCGAGCCGACCTGGCCGGCCGGGGCCAGCAGGGCCACCAGGGCGAAGGTCGCCCCGCTGCCCGCCCCGAGCGCGGCCGCCATGGCCAGGAAGGCAATGGTCCCCACTGGCGCCAGCGCCGGGGTGAACGACTGCGCGACCGCCCCTGCCACGACCACGGCCAGCGAGCCGGCCAGCACCCGGATCGGGCCCAGCCGGTCGGACAGCCAGCCAGCCACCCATCGGGCGCATCGCCACCGCCAGCAGCACGAACCCCGCCACGCGGTTCGCGGCGTCCGCCTGGGTCAGGCCGTAGCCGGTCCTGAGGTAGGTGGGCAAGTAGACGGAGAAGGCGACGTAGCCACCGAAGGCCACCGCGTACAGCGCGGACGCCTGCCAGGTGATGCCCAGCCGGGCGGTGGCGGCCAGCCTGCGGACCAGGGGTTCGGTCGGTACGGTTCGGCCGGGGGCGTCGCGCAGCAGCAGCGCGGCGACAACGGCGTACACGGCCAGGACCACGGCGGTGATCAGGAACGGTGTCGCCATACCGTGCGCGTCGACCAGCTTCACGGTGGTCAGGGCGCTGATGGCGGTACCGCCCATACCGGCGCCGAAGATGCCGATGGCCAGGCCGCGCCGCTCGGGCGGGAACCAGGCGTTGACGAGGGGCACGCCGACAGCGAAGGTGGTGCCGCCGATGCCGAGGAAGAATCCGCCGATCAGCAGCGCGGCGAGGGAGGAATGCCTGGCCAGGCCGAGATAGAGCACCGGCACGACGGTGACCGCCGACACGATCGGGAACATGACGCGCCCGCCGTACCGGTCGGTCAGCGCGCCGACCGGGATACGGCCCAGGGAGCCGACCACGACCGGCACCGCCACCAGCAGCGACTGCTCGAACGACGACAGATCAAGGCTGTCCTTGAGCCGGGGGCCGAGCGGGCTGAGCAGCGCAGCGGGGGGCCGACAGCCAGCGACAGGATCAGACGCGGGAGAACGTCAAACCGGCGATCGCTGGAGCCGGCCTCGACGACGCTCTCTCAGGTGGCGGGGGTGATGGTGACCTTGACGTGTTTCATGAGCGGCTGGTCGCTCTGGGTGCTGTAGTTGCAGATCGCGCAGAGCACGTTCATCTCCGGCATGTACCCGGCGGCGCAACCCCGTGGGATGTCGTAGGGGATCGCGAGGAAGCCGGCCAGAGAGCGGGTGCTGCCGTCCTTGGCGGTGCTGGTGATGTCGACCGGATCGAACTCGGAGAGGCCGCGCTCGCGCATGTCGTCCTTGTTCATGAAGACGAGCGTGCGCAGATTCTTGATGCCGCGGTAGCGGTCGTTGTCGGAGTAGATGGTCGTGTTCCACTGGTCGTGCGAACGCACGGTGCCCAGCGCCAGGGTGCCGTGGGCGGGGACGACGTCGGGCAGGGGCGCGGTGGAGAACTCGGCGCGTCCCGACGGCGTGAGGAAGACCAGTTCGCGGGCGGGCTGCTTGATCCGGAAGCCGAGCGGCAGACGTACACGTCGGTTGAAGTCCTCGAAACCGTCGAGGGCTTGGGACATGGTGTCGCGGATGCGGTCGTAGTCCTCGATGTACCACTCCCAGGCAGTGGGGCTGTCCGGCAGGGCGGCGCGGGCGATCCCGGCGATGATGGCGGGCTCGGACAGCAGGTGCCGCGAGGCGGGGCGCTTCATGCCGACGGACAGGTGGACCATGCTCATCGAGTCCTCGACCGAGATGCTCTGGATGCCGTGGCGCTGGTCGTCCTTCTCGGTGCGGCCCAGGCAGGGCAGGATGAGCGCCCGCCGGCCGTGGACGAGATGGCTGCGATTGAGCTTGGTGCTCACCTGGACGGTGAGTTCGCACCTGCGCAGTGCCTCGTAGGTGTACGGGGTGTCGGGCGCGGCGAGGGCGAAGTTGCCGCCCATGCCGACGAACACCTTCACGTCGCCGCGGTGCATCGCGTGAATGGTGCCGACGGTGTCCAGGCCGTGCTCACGGGGCGCGTCGATCTTGCAGGCCTCGTCGAGGCGCTCCAAGAACTCCTCGGTGGGCCGGTGGTCGATGCCGCAGGTCCGGTTGCCCTGGACGTTGCTGTTCCCGCGCACGGGGGACGGTCCCGCTCCCTCCCGCCCCAGATTGCCGCGCAACAGCAGGACGTTGATGATCTCCCGCACGGTGTCGACACCATGTTCGTGCTGGCTGACGCCCAGGCACCAGCTGATGATGCTGCGGTCGGCGTCGCGGTACACGTGTGCCGCCTTGAGGATCTCGTCGCGGCCAAGCCCGGACTGGTGCTCGATCTCCTCCCAGGAGGTCTCCTCGCACAGGGCCCGGTACTCGCCGAAGCCCGCGGTGTGCCGGTCGATGAACTCCTGGTCCAGCGCCTTGGGGTCGGTCTTGGCCTGCTCCAGGACCGTCTTGGAGATGCCGCGCAGGAGCGCCATGTCGCCGCCGATGCGCGGTTGCAGGTTCAGCGTGCTGGTCCGGGTCGTGTGGAACGTGGCCATGTCCAGGAAGCCGTGCGGGACGATGGTGCGCGTCGCCGCCGCCTCGACCAGCGGGTTGATGTGCACGATCTGGGCGCCACGGCGGTGGGCCTCGGCGAGAGCGGTGAGCATCCTGGGCGCGTTGGAGGCGGCGTTGACGCCCATGATGAACAGGGCGTCGGTCACCTCCCAGTCCTTGAGGTCGACGGTCCCCTTGCCGGTCCCCAGGGACGCCCGCAGTGCGCGACCGCTGGCCTCGTGGCACATGTTGGAACAGTCCGGCAGGTTGTTCGTGCCCAGTTCGCGGGCCATCAGCTGATAGAGGAACGTGGCCTCGTTGCCGAGGCGGCCGGAGGTGTAGAACGACGCCTGATCCGGGTTGCCGAGTTCGCGCAGGGCTCTGCCGACCTTCTCGAACGCGTCGTGCCAGCTGATCGGGACGTAGTGGTCGGACTCCGGGTCGTAGACCATCGGTTCGGTCAGCCGGCCCTGGTCCTCCAGGTCGAAGTCGCTCCAGCCGAACAGCTCCGTGACCGAATGAGCGGCGAAGAACTCGCGGCCGACCCGCTTGTGGGTCATCTCCCACGTGACGTGCTTGATGCCGTTCTCGCAGATGTCCAGGTGCAGGCCCTTGGTGTCGTCGGGCCAGGCACATCCGGGGCAGTCGAAGCCACTCTTCTCGTGGTTCATCCGCATGATCGCCCGGGGCCCGTCCACGAGGGCGCCCCCCGCGCCGGCCCCCCGCCCCCACCCCAGTCCGCCCCCCCCCCCCGCCCC